>NZ_JALZVX010000175.1 GCF_023299985.1 Lacinutrix sp.
TAGCATTAGAAAACAGTAAACATGCGTTTTCATTTTTCAATTATATATTTCTTGGAAACAATATTAAAACCGAAGATAGGCAAACCATTTTAGCACACGAGTTGCAGCATGTAAAAGAGAAACACAGTTTAGATTTACTGTTTTTCGAGGCCTTAAAAATTATCTTTTGGTTCAATCCGTTAATTTATATGTACCAAAAAAGAGTAGCAAGCTTACATGAGTTTATAGCAGATTCTAAAGCTGTTAAATCAAATAATAAAGCGCATTACTATCAAAATTTATTATCACAAGTATTCGATACTCAAAAGGTATCATTCATCAATCCATTTTTTAAACAATCATTAATCAAAAAACGAATCATTATGTTAAGCAAATCAAAATCAAAACAAATTCATTTAGTAAAGTATCTATTAGTGTTTCCAATGGTAATTGGGATGCTGTTTTATACGTCATGTACTAACGATGAAAAAATAAATGAAAGTGTAGAAGTTAATTCTGAATTAACAGAAGAAGAGTTAGTAGAAAAATATAAAAATGAAATAATATTACTAAAGCAAGAAAATAAATTTTATGATGATGGTAAAGACGGTTATGAAAAATTCTTATCAAGTGATAACAATAATTATCTTTTAACATTAGATGAATATGCTCGATCTAATGCTTTTATGTTTATGCTTTTTGAGGGATATATGACTTCTAAAGATAGTTTGGGCGAAATTGAACAATTAAAAAGCACTCAATTAAGGATGGAAGAATTACAAAATAGGACTTATGTTGATTATATAGAAAATAAAAAAACTCAAGAATCTATAGATAGATGGGAAAATTCTCCTCGAAATGGTCAACTAAGAAAGCATGTTAAAGATTTAGATAATATTACTGCTGAAGAACAAAAACTAATTAATAGTCAAGCAGAACAAATTCACAACGACGATTTTCTTCATAAACAAATAATTTCTGATGGATTAAGACATAAAGTAATTGGGTTTCAAAACAATTTAGTTAACAATCAAAAACCTGTTAAAAGTGACGAAATGTCTTTTGCAGTAATAGATGAGGTTCCAGTATTTCCTGGTTGTGAAGCTTCTTCTTTAAATAGTGATAAGAGAAAATGCTTTAGTGATAAAATTAATAATTTGGTAACTAAAAATTGGAACCAAGACCTTGCTAACTCGCTTAATTTAAAAGGAAAGGTAAGAATCTATGTAAGGTTTACCATTAATAAAGAAGGTGATATTACAAATGTTAAGTCTAGAACTCCGCATCCAGAATTAGACAAGGAAGCTAAAAGAATAGTAAAACTTATTCCAAAAGTTAAACCAGGTAAACATGAAGGAGACTTTGTTAATATAACCTTCGATTTACCAATAACATTTAATGTTAAAGAATGAGAAATTTTTTAATAATAGTATTAATACTAATAACGTTTAAAACCGAAGCACAGTCTTCGGTTTTAAAGGTTTCAGATAGTTTAATGGCGAATGGTAATTTTTCTAAAGCTATAGCATTACTTGAGAATAGTAACATTCAAAACAGAGCGTATAAATTAGCAAAAGCATATAATGCTATTGGTAATTACGATAAGGCTATTGTAAACTATAGAAAAGCGGTAGAAAGTAATAAAGAAAACAACTTGTTACAATACGAATATGCTAAGATTTTAAGTAAAGTTAAAAAGAACGAAGCAGCAGTTTTAATTTTTAAAAAACTTAAAAAAATAGATAGTACTAACCCAAATTACAATTACGAATTAGGAGTTGTTTTAGAGCGATTAAAGCAAACAGAAGAAGCACAAAACAATTTTAGAAGAACCTATAAGTTAGATAAAACACACCAAAAAGTAATCTATAAACTAGCAAAGTACAGTCTTAAAAATAAAGAGTATGAAAGATTAGACACATTAATTACTGTAGGTTTAAACAGTTATCCTCAAAATGCTGCTTTAACTAGTTTAAAAGCACAAAGTTTATATTTACTAAAGGATTATACTAAAGCCATTGTTTGGTTCGAAAAACTATTAGAACTTGGAGAGCAGAGTCAATTTGTGTTCGAGAAATTAAGCTATGCTTATAAAAAAGATTTAGAGTACGAAAAGGCAATTAAAAATTTAGAGAAAGCACTAATATTTCGACCTAATAACGCAGAAAACTTATACAAATTAGGTGGTTTGTATCAGTTAATAAATGATTATGATAACGCAGAGAAGTATATAAAATTATCAATACAGTTACAAGATGTTCCTTTAGATAACCAATACACAAAACTAGCTACAGTATATAATCGTTTACAAAAACCTCAAGAAGCGTTGGTGTATTTTAAAAAAGCACTTAAAGAAAATCCTAATAATGAAAGCGCGAAATTTTATACAATAACAACCAAACTAAGTTTTTATAAAGATTTGCAAAGTAAAATAGATTTGTTAGAAACATATATTAAAAACAATCCTAAAAGTAACTATGCAGCAATTGCAAAATGGGAACTCTCGAAGTTAAAGAAAGAGCAGTTTCTTGAAGTTGAAGACTAAAAAAAGCAAATTAAATATTGTATTTCATCGATAAAATAACCTTTTAGTCTTTATCAATATAAATTTTAGCTAGATTGTAGTTTTACTAAAAAAAATAAAATATATTTAGAATTAAAATAAAATTAAATGAAAAAACAATTACTATTTATTACTGCCTTTTTAAGTTTCATGGCTATATCATTTGCACAATCTATAGATTGTAAAAAAACCTGTATTGTAGATAAACTAGTCCATGAAGGTACTTATCTAGGTGTACAATTTGGAAGCCCTTGCGATAAAGAAACAAAAACAGATAAAGGTGTTATAATTTTAAAAGTTGTAGAAAATACAGCTGCTGCAGATAACGATTTTAAAATCTTTGATGTCGTATTAAAAATAAATAATACTGAAGTTAATAACAGAGGTCCAGTAATAAAATTAATTACATCTTATAATCCATTTGATACTGTTGAGTTTACTATTTTAAGAGAAGGAAGAACCATAACAAAAGAAGTGGTTTTAGGAGCTAGAACAACTAAGGTTGTGCAAGAAGAAGTATGTTGCGAAGAAACAGAGTCTTTATTAAACGAGAATAACGTAAGTATATTTCCAAGTCCAGCTGTAGAGAATTTAAATATTTCTTTTAAGTCTGTAATCCAAGACGATTATACGTTTGGTATTTATATGGCAAATGGAGTATTAGTAAAAGAATACACTAAGAAACTAGATTCTGGAAGTTTAAAAGAAACAATACCAGTAAATAATCTTGATGATGGTGTTTATGTTATTAAAATTAAAAATCAAGAGACTACTTTCTCAAAACTCTTTGTAGTAGGTAGAAAATAGTAGTTTTTAAAATATCTTTTAAAAACCGAAGCACAGTCTTCGGTTTTTTTATTTTTAAGATAATATATTGTACTTTTCAGCTTCAGTAAAAGCCATGCAAAGAGTATTCGTTTTTTTATTAATTATATGCGCAACATCTTGCGACTATTTTAATGCGAAAAAAGTAGCTTCAGAAGATATTTTAAAAGAAGAATTAAAAACAGTAGATTTTAACGTTGTTGATACTTATCCAACATTTTCTTATTGCGATATTTTTGAAACAAAAGCAGAAAAGAAAACCTGTTTTGAAAGTACATTATCTCAACACATAACGTCTAGTTTGCTAAACGAAACCATTGTAGTTTCTCAAGATATTACAGATACTGTGGTTTTAGAGTTTCAGATATCTGAAACTGGAGAACTAACGATAAAGCATATCAGTTTAAATAAGACTACTGAAACCGAAATTCCTGAGATAAGAAACATCATCTCTAACAGCTTAAATACTTTACCGCAAGTATTTCCTGCTATAAAACGTAATCAGCCAGTAAAGACAGAGTTTATGTTACCTATTGTTATTGCAGTGAACTAAAACCTAATAGCAAACTTTTTCATTAGTCTTAAAATTTCAACATACAACCAAACAATGGTTACAAGTAAGCCATAGCAAGCCATCCATTCCTTATATTTTGAAGCTTTGTTTTTATAACGTTCTATATAATCGAAATCTAATAAAAAAGACAGCGCAGCAAAAGTAGCAGCAACAATATTAAAGCCAATAGCTATCCAACTGGTTCCCCAAATAAAAGACTGAATACCAAAAAAACTTAATATCCACGAAATAATATAGACAAGAAATATTGCAGAGCAAACAGTTATAATAACGCTCTTAACTTTTTTTGTTACTACTATTATTCGTGTTTGATATAGAAATAGAATAGTAAAAAAGGTAACCAAAGTAACACCAATAGCTTGGTAAGGCATTTCTGGAAACCTAGTCTTTATGTAACTTGTAAAACCACCAAGAAAAAAACCTTTTGCTATGGCATATAAAGGCACTAAAATATGAGCCCATTGTTGCCTAACAGATAATACAATACTAATAACTATTGCAGCTAGCATTCCACCTATTCCAAACCATCTAATATTTGTGCCATTAGAGTACATTTTCCAAATAAGTATGGTAATAGTAGTGGTAATAAACAGCATGGCTAATGTTTTTATTACAATACCAGAAACACTCATTTTTCTCTCTCCATTTCTATTTTCTGCCCAAAAATAAGAAGAGAAAACAGGATTAGACGTTTTTAAAAAAGACACTATAAGTTAAATTTATAACCAATAGCAAAATCAACAGGAAAGTTACCTTGGTTGTCTACAGATAAAGCAAAAAGAGAATCGTACACAAACGTTAAATAGCCATTGCCTAATTTAATATCTGCACCTATTCCAAAAATTAAAGCCGCATCAAAATCTGTGGTGCTATTCTCAAAAGCTATAAAGGAACCTGGAGTATTAGGATCTGGAATTGTAGTTGTAATATTTGCAGCAGTTAAGGTTGCAAATTTTGTTTGAGCGTAAACATTAAACTTAGCCTTACTAATAAAACGATAGCGATAACCTAATGCAAACTGTGTAGCAGAAAATTGAAACTCATCATTATCTGTTGTGTGTCTTACATTTAAAAAACCAGCATGTCTTGAATCTAAGTTGTCAGAAACTGCTTCTAGTTCTGTTCCAAAAAGTAACACTTTTTGGTTATTTGGGTTTAAGTTAAAGGGACTATTGGTAATACCTCCAAAAGCACCTAGCCTTAGTTTTATTTTAGACCTAGCAGCACTAGAAACATAATTAGAATCTAAAGCGCTATTGTGTTTTTCTATTAATGTTTTTAGACTGTAAGTGGTTAAGTTTACCTTAGAAACATCTATAGATGTTAAGTTTGAGAGTGTCGTTTTATAGTCTTCTTGATATTTATTGTTTGCGTCTTTGGTGTTTTTAAGCTCTGTAATTTTCCCGTCTTTTGTTCTAACAAAATAACGGTATTGCTCATTTATAGTATTCCAAAGTAAGTCTAAATCGCCTTCAACTTCAGTTTTAAGCTCTAAAGTTTCGTTAGCAACAGTGTAGGTTTGTTGTGCGATAGCGAAAGTGCTAATAGTAAGTAAACAAAAAAATAAAATGGTTTTTTTCATAATATAAGTAGATTGGATTCTAGGTAAAAGTAAATATTTTAACTGACTTATTTATTACTTATTAAAACTTCTACCTTTCCACTTGTATTTTGAGAATAAAGAAACAAAGGCAATATAGACGCTAAAGAATGGATATAAAACACTAGAAAAAATAAAACTAGACAAATAGTTTTCTTGTTCTAAGAATCTAATAGTTTTAAAAAGAAGCAGGAAATCTACAAGACTTTTTATAATAAAAATATATAAAATTGATTTATAATGCAGCAAGCCAAAAAGTACTAACACAAAACCACAAACCAAAACAGCATTCATTAACAAAACAATTAAGCCTACTATTTTTCCAAAAACAGAATTATAACTCGACGTTTTTGCAGCCCAACGTTTACGTTGAGAAATTAATGTTTTTAAAGTGGGTTGCGGTTTTGTTTTTACAATAGCAGCTCTAGATTTTAAAAAATGAATAGCCTCTTTGTTATGTTTAATCGCTTTTTGTAATAAGAATATATCGTCTCCACTTGCAATAGAGTCGTTACCATCGAAACCGTTAAGCTTTAAAAATAAAGCTTTGCTGTAAGCTAAGTTTGCACCATTACATAAAAATGGTTTCCCAATACCAAAACCACCAATGGTAGCGCCAATTAAACTTAAAAAATCTAAAAACTGAAAACGCTTTAAAAATGAATTTATAGTATGGTAAGTAACTGGAGCAACAACCATCTCACATTGTTTTTTTTGTATAAAACAGTCTAAAGTGTCAAGCCAAAATTTTGGTAATATACAATCTGCATCTGTAGTAACAATCCAGTCGTGTTCTGCTGTTTTTATAGCAGAAGTAATAGCATCTTTTTTAGGTGAATTAGAAGTTCTAATATTATTAATTACTCTAATATCAGTTCGAGTTGTTCCGAATATACTAGGTATTATATCGTTAATGTTTGAAATGATGTCAACCGAATCATCCTGCGAATCATCATCTACAAAAATAATTTCGTAGTGCGATTTAGGGTAATTTAATTCACTAAGAGAAGCTAGTAATTCTGGTAAATTTTCAGCTTCATTTCTAAACGGAATAATAACCGAGAATTTAGTTTCAACTTTTATGTCTTCGACTTTAAAATCGTCAATTTTATCGAATCCAAAAGCTAAAGCTAAGATTAATAGCAAATACAAAACAGTTATGATTGTAAAGAATAAAATCATGCTAAATCTTTTTGTTTATCGAATTTAAAATTAAGTACAAAATAACTTCCAAAAATACTTGGGAACACAAAATTTAGTAGCCACATTATGGTGATAATAGATAGTATAGTAAACTCATTAACACCTGCAAAAGAAAATAAATAAACAGCAACACTACCTTTAATAACCACATCGAAAATAAAAATTGTAGGAATTAAAGAGGCTAATAAATACATAGATGTAATAATTACCATCGCTTCAAAATAGTCTAATTCAACACCAAAAAGTAGTAACAAATAATAAAACTGAAACGAAAACACTAAGTAGCGTAACGTAGAAATTAAAAAAATAAATGCGCTAATTTTAAATGGTAAGTCTTTAATAAATTGCTTAACTTTTTCAATAGAAAAACCTTTAATTTTATATTTTTTTTGTTTTATTCCTAAGATAGAAAGTCCTATAAATACAACAATAATAATAAGCAATCTTGATACTTTATGTGTGCTAATTTCAATAGGATATAATTTTACAAATATCAAAAAACCTAAAGCGCCAAAAATAATAGTGACTAACATTTGCATTAGGTTACCAATTAGGTTTAAAAGTAAAATACGCTTTCTAAATAGCTTAGTGAAATAGATTGCTTTTGCACCATATTCACCAATTCGGTTTGGTGTAAAAAGAGATGCTGTAAGTGAGCCTAAACTTTGTTTAAGTGCATTAAAAAAAGATATTTTTTTAATAAAAGAGACAAGTCTCTGCCATTTTAAAATTTCTAATAACCAATTAAAAATGCTTAAAAGCAGTAAGAAAAGGATGTTTTTAGTTGAAAAAACGTTATTTTCATTCAAATAGCTGGCAAAAACAGAAAAGTCTAAAGAAGCGTTGTTTGCTAGCTTGTTATAAATAAAATAAAAAGCACCAACAACTATGCTTAATTTAATAAGTACAAAAAAGAATTGTTTAGTTTTGTATGATGGTGAACCCATTTTAACCTTTTTAATTTGCTAAAAAATTGTTGTTTTAAAGTTAAATTTCGTCTTTTTATAATTCCAGAACGATGCTATGCAATTAGAAAAAGTCTTCGTTAAACTTTAAAACTCCTAAATTTTCGCTTAAATTTAAAAAGTTAAAACGAATTCAAAACGTCTTGCAAAGCGCTATAGAACAGAGTTTGCAAAATAAACCAAATATTACACAATGAAGTCCAAATTTAATAACTATTGCCTTTTAGGCTTAATTTTAGTAAGTAGTTTAAGTTTCTCTCAAGAAGATACTAGTGTTTGGAGAGCTTTATTTGCGGTTGGTTTAAACAGCCCTTCGCAAGATGGATTAATAGAACCTTTTGAAACTAAAAGCACCAATTTCCCTACTATTAATTTAGGAATTCAACATATGTTTAAACAGCAATTTGGTGCTAGATTAGATTTTGGTTACAACCGTTTTTCTAATACGGATAATACTCCAGATTTTAAAGTTAATTACACTAGAATAAATGCACAGTTTGTTTACGATACTTCAAGATTAATGTCTTTTCTGTCACCAGAATTGGGCTTAATATTACATGCAGGACCAGGTTATACCAGTATAAAGCCACTAGATTTGTTTAGAGAGAATAAAAATTCTTATTTAAATGTTATGGCTGGAATAGAGTTTAATTATAGCATATCTAGAACAGTATCGTTACTCGTTGATGGCTCTTATATTAAAGGTTTTTCAAGTGATTTCGATCCAATTACAGATGGTGCAGGAAGTTTTAATGGAGATATGCTTACCATAACTTTTGGAGCTTCGGTGTCATTAATTAATTGTAGAACTTGTAATTAATGGCTGAAGAAAAAATAATTTTAGGCATCGATCCAGGAACAACAATTATGGGTTTCGGACTTATAAAAGTGGTTGGTAAAAAGATGCATTTTTTACAGCTTAACGAACTCGATTTAAAAAAATACAGCGACCATTATCTTAAACTTAAACTCATTTTCGAGCGTACTATCGAGTTAATAGACACACATCATCCAGACGAAATTGCAATTGAAGCACCATTTTTTGGTAAAAACGTGCAAAGTATGCTAAAGCTTGGTCGTGCTCAAGGTGTTGCTATGGCTGCAGGTTTATCTCGCGAAGTGCCAATTACAGAGTATGCTCCCAAAAAAATAAAGATGGCAATTACTGGAAGTGGTAATGCTAGTAAAGAACAAGTAGCTAAAATGTTGCAAAGCATGTTAGGTTTAAAAACCATACCCAAAAACTTAGATTCTATGGATGGTTTAGCAGCAGCAGTCTGCCATTTTTATAATCAAGGTCGTGTTGAGGTTGGTAAGAGTTATACTGGTTGGTCTGCTTTTGTAAAACAAAATGAGAAGCGCGTTAAGAAATAGTTTTGTCATTCCTGCGAAGGCAGGAGTCCACTTTTTAAATTTATACATGAAATATATTCTATCAATTTTATCGTTGTTATTTTTTTTTAGTTGTAAAACTGAAGAAAATAAAATTGGAGAATATCAAATATTCACAATGAAGTCTGGGCCAGAAAATTCAAGAACTATTGATTCAATGAAGTATAGAGTTTTTGTAGAAAAAAATAAAAGGATTTATGAATATAAATCATTAGAAAATGATAGTACATATTTTTTTAGGTTTGAAAAGAATATTAATAACGATAGTATTCTAACAAGGTTCTATGATATTGATTGCGAATTAATAGATAAAGTGGATTTTCAATTTAAAAATAAGAAAGTTTCAGTGTTCAAATATGCTTATGACTTAGAAGATATGGCAGATGAAGAAGAAGACTATTATTTTACAGAAGAGTATGGGTTAATTATGCTACAAAATATTGCATGGCTAAGATTTAATGTATTAATTAACGAAGAGGAGTTAAAACCTTTACAAGATTCAATAATAAATAACCATTATAAATTTAAATCAAGTATTCCTCCTCCAATTAAAATAGAATCTAAAAACTAAATGGCCGGAATCTATATACACATACCATTCTGCAAGCAAGCTTGCCATTACTGCGACTTTCATTTTTCAACATCTTTGAAAAAGAAAGATCAGCTTATTTTTGCTATTGCTAAAGAGATAGAGCTTAGAAAAGACGAGTTTAAAAATATAACGGTAGAAACCATATATTTTGGTGGAGGAACACCAAGTTTATTGTCTGTTAACGAATTAGATTTTTTAATCGATACAGTCTACCTACATTATAAAGTTTCTGAAAATCCAGAAATTACGCTTGAAGCCAATCCAGACGATTTAACTAATAATAAAATAATCGAATTATCTAAAAGTCCAGTTAATAGACTGTCAATAGGTATTCAATCCTTCCACGAAAAAGATTTAAAACTCATGAATCGTGCACATAATTCTTCCGAAGCAAAACAATGTTTAGAAAACGCTACCAAATATTTCGATAATATCTCATTAGATCTTATGTATGGTATTCCGTATGCAACAAATCAAGAATGGGAGCAAAATATAGATATAGCTTTAAGTTTTAATGTAAACCATATTTCTAGTTATGTATTGGCAGTTGAACCTAAAACGGTATTAAAAAGCCTTATAGAGAAAGGCGTTATTGATAATGTAAATGATGAACAAGCCGAACAACAATATCATATTCTAACAGACAAATTAGAAGCTAATAATTATATTCATTATGAACTTTCAAGCTTTGGAAAAGAAGGCTTTTTTAGTAGGAATAATTCGGCGTATTGGAAAGGCAAACATTATATTGGTATTGGTCCTTCGGCACATTCTTTTAATGGAAAAGAACGCGGTTGGAATGTTAGTAATAACACAAAATACATTAAGGCAATTCAAAATAATACGTTACCAATAGAAAAAGAAACCTTAACAAAAACAGATCAATATAATGAGTATGTAATGACAAGTTTGAGAGCTTCTTGGGGAATTTCAATAGAAAAAATAAGAACAGATTTTGGCACTACTTTTGAAACCTACTTATTTAAGCAAGCTCAAAAATACATAGATGAACATTTATTGTATATTGAAGATAAAAAATTAAAAGTAACAAAAAAAGGTAAGTTTTTAAGCGATGGTATTGCTTCAGACTTATTTCTGCTAAACTAGTTCAGCATAAATGATTACAACAATTCAAATAAATTCTAAAAAAATTAAAATAGATTTATCTAAACCTTTAGACATTTCTATACCATTGCGCGCTTCTAAAAGTAATGCAAACGCGTGGTATATAGACGAACCTAAAATAGAACCAGTTATAATAGATAATTGGGTTGCCAGTGTAAAAGAAGGAGCAGATGTAAATTTTAATAACATCTATTTTAATCCACATGCACATGGTACGCATACCGAAAGTGTAGGACATATTACCGACAAATTTTACAGTATTAATAAGTGCTTAAAACGATTTATGTTTACTGCAGAGGTTATTACTGTGGCACCAGAAACTAAAGGTGAAGATGAAATTATCTCTAAAAAGCAGATTAAATATTTATTAAAAAGAAAATCTCCCGAAGCTATTGTAATACGAACAATGCCTAATACTAAAGATAAAAAAGCGAGACAGTATTCTCATACTAATTGGCCATATTTAACAGAAGAAGCAGCACAATTTATTCGAGAAAAAGGGATTGCACATTTATTAATAGATTTGCCAAGTGTGGATAAGGAAAAAGACGACGGACAATTATTAGCACACAAAGCCTTTTGGGATGTTGAAGGGAAAATAAGAACTGAAGCGACAATTACAGAGTTTATTTATGTGCCCAATAAAGTGGAAGATGGTAGTTATATTTTAAACCTTCAAATAGCACCTTTCGAGAACGATGCTACACCAAGTAAACCTGTTTTATACAAGATAGAATAATATGGAAATAATTTTTGCAATCATATTTGGCGTAATATCTGCTTTAGCTGTATCGACCTACATTAAACACATTCAAACTAAAAAATTAGCGCAAACACAATCTGTTATTCTTTTAGATAAGATTAAAAAAGTATGTAAAATTATAAGTGTTGAAGGCGATTTTGCTGAAATATATCATTATGAGGATGTAAAAGAACGTTTTTTAAAACTAGTGTCTAGTAGAAAAAAAGCACTAATTGTTATAGACGCGAAAGCACACGTAGGATTCGATTTATCTAAAATAGATATGGTAGCTAATCCAGAAAATAAAAAGGTAACACTAAAACATTTTCCGCAAGCGGAAATACTCTCTATAGAAACAAACTTAAAGTATTACGATAAACAAGATGGTATGTTTAATAAGTTTCAAGCAAACGATTTAACTTCTCTGCATAACCAAGCGAAACTTCATATTAGAGAAAAAGTGCCACAAAGTGGTTTGTATCAAATTGCACAAAAAGAAGCTCTAGATTCTATTTTATTAATTGAAGGTATTGTGCAAACTATTGGATGGGAATTGGATTATTCTGCATTAGAAATGAAGGGAAATAGTATAAAAGAATTAGAAAAGTAATTCTTTTATTCTTAATAAAAATTTCATTTTTGATAAAAAATCATTACTTTTAGTGCGAAGAATGTATTTAACCTATATGTTTTTTAGATTATTATTATAAAATTAGTTTTAATTCTTACTAATGTAGATTTGCTATTATGAATAAATTTTTACAATATATTAATGAGATTTTAGAGAGTTTAGATATATATACAAATTCTAAATCCAATAACATTAAATCCTCAACAAGGAAGCAATCAAAAAATAAATATATAAAAGAGAATTAATTTTTTATATTTATTTTATGAATATTGAAGACATTAGAACTTACTGTTTAAGTAAACCACATACAGAAGAAATATTTCCTTTTGACTTAGATACTTTAGTCTTTAAAGTAGCAGGAAAAATGTTTGTCTTAGCACCATTAAGT
>NZ_JALZVX010000176.1 GCF_023299985.1 Lacinutrix sp.
GTCTCTTATTAATTCTAAAAATTCAGAATAATCATCAACAGAGGACACACAAATAACATCAGCATAATTTTTTGCTGCAGCACGAATAAGAGAAATACCTCCAATATCTATTTTTTCAATAATATCTTGGTTTGGCGCTCCAGAAGCTACAGTTTTCTCGAAAGGATATAGATCTACAATCACAACATCTATTTGTGGGATGTCAAAATCTTTCATCTCTTTTACATCTCCATCATGGTTTTGTCTGTTTAAAATACCACCAAAAACCTTTGGGTGTAAAGTTTTTACACGACCTCCTAAAATTGAAGGATACGAAGTAACGTCCTCAACAGGAACGACTTTTATGCCTAAATCGTTTATAAATTTTTCGGTTCCACCAGTAGAATAAATGGTAACACCTTGTTTATTTAGTTCTTTAACAATTGGCGCTAAACCATCTTTGCTAAATACCGAAATTAATGCAGATTTAATTGTTTTGTTATTGCTCATTAGTAGTTGTGTTAATAAGCAAGCAAATTTAAAGAAAAGGAAATTATTTGACTTAGAAAAAAGTTTTAGGTTGTCAACTAAAAACGTGAGTTGTTAACAAGTTAAACTAAATTAATCAATATTTCTATTGATTTTTTTGAGAGTATTTGTTTTGCTATTTATCATAATCTTCTCGATGCCTTGGTAATTTTTTGTTTTTATTATAGAAAATTCATAAATTAAACCAAAACAACAGTTGCATGAACAATATGAATCTCCATATCCATAATGAATTAAATCAATAGTATTTTTATTAACAACATTTACATCGCACAAGAAATCGTGGCAACAATTACCTGAAATTTTAGTTTTTATTATTAAGGTTTCTTTAGTCTCTATTATATCTTCAATCCTCTCTATTCCATCAGGTTCAGAATTATTATCACATTCAGTTATTTTTACAGCGTTTAAGTGTAACCCATAACCTCTAGCAATCTGTTGATTTATGGTTGAAGGTAAAATCGTTGTTCCTTTTAATCCTAGCTCTTTAATTGGTTGAGTCAATATAGAATCAACCTTTGTTTCTAATGCAACTTCTTTTTCATATTGTTTTTTGCATGAAAATGAGAATATCAATAAAAGAGAGACGAAGACTATTTTTTTTATGAGTTTTGCTATTTGTGTTAAAACTATATAATATTTCAAAAGATATTAAAGAATTTCAGCAACTTTAGTACAAACAAACTCTAAAAACCTCTCATCTTCTTCAGTAAAAGGATTAGGAGTGTTAGAATCGATGTCTATTTGACCTACGTTTTCTCCGTTTACAAAAATTGGAATTACAATTTCAGCCTTTACAGTTATACTGCAAGCAATGTAATTGTCTTGTGCAGCAACGTCTGGCACAACAAAGTTTTTATTGCTAACTGCTACTTGTCCACAAATACCTTTTCCAAAAGGAATAATAATGTGGTCTGTAGGTTCACCAACATAAGGACCGAGTTTTAATTCGTTTTTATTTCCATTTTTAAAATAAAAACCAACCCAATTGTAATGTGTTATATTTACTTCTAGTAGTTCGCATATTTTCATTAAGCGCTCATCTCTAGAGATTTCGTTGTTAGAAAGTATAGTTTCGGTTTTAGGCTTTAATATTTCAAAAATCATAATAATAAAATTTTGGTAAAAGTATTTAAAAAGGCGTAATTTCAAACTTTAAATAATCTAAAACTTTTCATAATTAAATTTGAAATCACTTTTTATAAAATATAAGTCTGTAATAAAATTTATCCTTACGTTTCTGTTGGTATATATTGGTATGTCTGTAGTTTATAAGTTGTATTTAAATGCTTCGGCTGGCTCGCAGTATTATCCAGATTATGTTACAAATTTAGTAGCTTACCAAAGCGAAGCGTTATTAAATACTATTGGTTATAATGCTAAAGTTTTAAAACATCCAGAGGAACCTTCGATTAAATTATTACTAGAAGGCAATTATATAGCACGAATTATAGAAGGTTGTAATGCTATTAGTGTTGTTATTTTATTTATGTCATTTGTGGTTGCTTTTTCCGGGAAATTAAAAACTACAATTCTGTTTTTATTATCTGGCAGTGCTATTATATATGTTGTAAACCTTATTCGAATTGTAATTTTATCTATTGGTTTGTATAATTATCCTTCGCAAAGCGAAATTTTACATTCGGTAGTTTTTCCAGCAATTATTTATGGAATGGTATTTTTATTATGGATGCTTTGGGTAAATAAGTTTTCTAATATTGGCAAAAATAATGGATAAGTATATAAAATATATCTGGCTATTTTTCCTTTTTGGATTGCTTGTAATAGTTCGTGCTTTTGAAAACGAATTGTTTTACGACCCTTATTTAAAATTTTTTCAAAACGATTATTTGTATATAGATTCTCCAAGGCGAGAAGTATTAAAACTGGCACTATCCACTACACTAAGGTTTTTAATTAATACTGTGCTTTCTTTAGCAATTTTATATGTTTTTTTTAAGGATTTAAGTGTGGTTAAGTTTTCGGTGGTTATTTATAGTATTTCTTACACTATTCTTTTAATGCTGTTTTTGTATTTTGTTTATAACCCAAAACAAGAAGATTACTTTGTGTTTTTTAATATTCGTCGATTTTTAATTCAGCCACTTATACTATTACTATTACTTCCAGCGTTTTATTACCAGAGAAAAAGCATATAAATAACTGTTTAAGTATACATTAGAGTGCTTCTTGATTTAGATTTTATTAACTTTGCAACGTGAAAATTAGTTTTTTAAATAAAAGTTTGTCCTTTTTAATGGCATTTGTGGTGTTGTTCTCAACACTATCATTTACCGTTGAATCTCACTATTGTGGAACTAATTTAATAGACACAGCGGTTTTTTCTAAAGTAAAAAAATGTGGAATGGAAGCATCTGCAGGAACTTCAGTGAAAAAGAGCTGCTGCAAAGATGAAGTTGTTATTGTTGAAGGTCAAGATAAATTAAAATTAAATGGTTTTGATGGCTTAGACATTAATCAGCAAATAGTTTTTACAACTTTTGTTTATAGCTATTTATCTTTATTTGAAAGTTTACCAAAACAAATAATCCCACACAAGGAGTATATTCCTCCAAACCTCATTTACGACATACAAGTTCTAGATGAATCCTTTTTAATTTGATATTTTATTTCTTTTCATTTTCGCTTGCGCGGAATTTTTAAATAGAAATAATTTATTAAAAACACATCATGACACATACATATAAAGTTACAGGTATGACCTGTAATGGCTGTAAAGCTTCAGTTGAAAAACATCTGAATGCCTTACTTAGCATAAAAAATGCTTCTGTAAATCTTGAACAAGCAGAAGTGACGATTGAAATGTCTCAACATATTTCAACCAAAAATTTGCAAGACGCTTTACCCGAAAAATTTTCGATTTCAGAAAAGCAACAAGAAAATATTTTTGCATCTTCAACAATTGAAGAAGGCAAAAGCGACCTTCAGCAATTAAAACCGTTGTTTATAATCTTTGGTTATATAACTATTGCTTCTATTTTAATGCATTATAAAAACTGGAGTTGGAGTAGTTTTATGCTTGATTTTATGGGCTTATTTTATATTGTTTTTAGTTTCTTTAAAATCTTAGATTTAAAAGGTTTTCCAGAATCTTTTAAAATGTACGATCCATTGGCTAAACAGATTCCTTTTTATGCTAAAATTTATCCTTTTTTAGAATTGGCTTTAGGTATACTATTTCTAATGCGTATTCAAATTCCAATAGCATTAATAGTAACTATTATAATTTTAGGAATTACAACTATTGGAGTAACAAAAACGCTTTTAGATAAAAAAGCAATACAATGTGCTTGCCTTGGCACAGCACTTAAATTACCGATGACTAAGGCAACTTTTATTGAAAACAGTATCATGATTATTATGGCAATTATCATGCTAATTAATACCTACATATAATGAAAAACATACTATGTATATTATTAATACTGCCGTTGTTTGCGCTATGTCAAACACAATTAACAGGCACAATTTCTGAAGATAACACTAGTAAATCGCCTCTTCCAGGAGCTAATGTGTTTTGGCTAGGAACTAAAGTTGGAGATGTAACTAATTTTGAAGGAGAATTTTCTATACCTTATAAAAAAGAGTATTCCAAATTAGTAATTAGCTTTGTTGGTTATAAAGCGGATACCTTAACTATTTTAGATTTTAAACCTATTAAGCACAGTTTAAAACCAACAAGAGAGCTCGACGAAATTAAAATTACATCTAGAAAAAAAGCATCTTCAACGTCTTATTTGTCAGCTCAAAATATTATAACTGTAAGTAGCGACGAGCTATTAAAAGCGGCTTGTTGTAACCTGTCTGAAAGTTTTGAAACCAATCCGTCAATAGATGTTAACTTTGCTGATGCTGTTACAGGAACACGACAAATAAAAATGTTGGGTTTAACAAGTCCGTACATACTAATAACTAAAGAAAATATTCCATCTATTCGTGGCGCATCTCAAGCTTTTGGACTTAGTTTTATTCCAGGAACTTGGGTAGAAAGTATTCAAATTACCAAAGGAGCTGGAAGTGTGGTTAATGGTTATGAGAGTATTGCAGGACAAATAAATACAGAATTGGTTAAGCCTACAACAGACGATAAATTATTTGTAAATCTCTATGCGGCAAGTAATTCACGTTTAGAATTAAATACACACCTTAATACTAAGGTGAGTGATAAATGGGATACAGGAATTTATTTACATGGTAGTACCTTAAATACAAAACATGATGTTAATAACGATGGTTTTTTAGACATGCCATTGTATAACCAGATTAATTTAATGAACCGTTGGCAATACACTAATCCAGAAAAAGGTCTCGTTAGTTTTATTAATTTAAAATATTTAAACGATGAAAAACAATCAGGACAGATTGACTTTAATCCAGATGTAGATAGGCTAACAACTAATAATCCTGTGCTGAGCGGAGACGAAGTATGGGGAAGTGAAATAGATACAGAACGTTATGAGGTTTCTGCTAAATTAGGGTATGTAAATGCAGAGTTACCATGGCAAAGTGTTGGAGTTCAAGCAGCATATAGTGGGCATCAACAAGACTCTTATTTTGGATTAAAACAGTATAATATAGAGCATAATAGTTTATACGCTAACGCTATTTATAACAGTATTATAAGCGATTCTCGACATAAAATTAAAACAGGAATAAGTTATGCTTACGACCGTTATAATGAGCTTGTGAATTCAACCAACTTTAGTAGAATCGAAAATTCAATAGGTGGTTTTCTAGAGTATAATTACTTTAATTTAGATAAATTAAATGTTACTGCAGGCTTGAGAATTGATAGACATAATTTGTTAGGTACATTTTTAACACCACGTTTACATATGCGCTACACTACTTGGGAAAAAGGTGTGTTTAGAGCATCTGTTGGGAGAGGAAAGCGTAGTGCTAATATTTTTGCCGAAAACCAGAAACTTTTTGCCACTTCAAGAAATATAAATATTCTAAATACTAATGGAAGAATTTATGGGCTCGATCCAGAAATTGCTTGGAATTATGGTGTGTCTTTTTTACAAGGCTTTAGAGTCTTAGGTAGAAAAGGAGAAGTTACTGCCGATTTTTACAGAACAAGTTTTAAAAATCAAGTTGTGGTAGATTATGAAAACGCTCAAGAGGTTAATTTCTATAATTTAGAAGGCGATAGCTATGCCAATAGTTTTCAAATAGAATTACATTATGAGCCTTTAGATCGTTTTAATATGCGCTTAGCTTATAAAAACTACGATGTTAAAACTCAATTTAATTCTGGTAAGTTAGAAAGGCCTCTCACTCCAAAACATCGGTTTTTTGCAAATGCATCATATGAAACATCTTTAGAAGAAGGAGAAACTGGACAATGGAAATTTGATGCTACTTATAATTGGTTGGGAGCACAGCGTTTTTCATCTACACAAAATAATCCTGTACAATACCAGTTGCCAGAATTCTCGCCAACTGTTGGAACATTTAATGCACAGATAACCAAAGTGTTTTCTCCAAAATTTGAAGTATATTTAGGAGGTGAAAACATATTTAATATTAGACAAAACAATCCAATAGTTTCCGCAGATAATCCTTTTGGCTCAAGTTTTGATACTACATTTGTATATGGTCCAATTTTTGGAGCTAACTATTTTACAGGATTAAGATTTAAAATAAAGTAACTAATTCCTGCGAAAGCAGGAATCTCATAATTATAAGAAAATAAACAATATGAATTCAATAAATTATATGAAAAACGCAGTCCTAATATTCGCATTTTTAATAACAACAGTAACGTTCGCACAAAATAAAAACGAGAGAGCTTCTTTAGAAGTTGACGGTGTTTGTATGATGTGTAAAAAAAGAATTGAAAAAGCAAGTTTAAATACCAAAGGCGTAAAGTCTGCCATTTGGGATATTGAATCGCACGAATTAAAACTAATCTTCGATGAACGTAAAACTAATTTAGAGACTATAGAAAAAAGTATAGCAGCTGTAGGTCATGATACAAAA
>NZ_JALZVX010000177.1 GCF_023299985.1 Lacinutrix sp.
CTATAAACGCCAAATTTTATATTTAGCGGACTTTGTAAATATTCACAGACCTTTTGGTTTAGCACAAACGCCCTATGTTTTTTATACATTGTTGTGCGTTCGTATTTTTCATTCCCAAGGTCCATCGGTTGTTACGTTTATTATATTGTCATTTTTATCAATTTTGTATAATCCGCCTGCTCCACCTAACCAAAGATTTCCTTTTTTGTCATCTTCCATACTCATAATTGAAATTGGAACAGCATAATTTTTGAATACTTCCCCGTCATATTTATATACTCCATTTTCACTTGTGCCTATCCAAATATTCCCGTTATTATCTTTATGGATTTCGTAGATATCATCATAGTCAAATGCTTTTATTTCTGGTAATGATATAATTTTTTTGTTGGTCAATTTATTAACCCCACCTTTTCCATCACGCTTTTCAGAATTTGAATTGTCATTTTCGCCATTTCTCATTCCGAACCACAAATTATTCTGATTATCAATTTCTATTTCTGTAACATTATTAGATTGCAGTCCATCTTTTTTTACATAATGTGTAAATGAAATTCCATCGTATTTAGCTATTCCGTAACCATCTCTCGAAAACCATATATTTCCTTCTATATCTTCTTTAATTTCTGTTATCCAGTCTTTTGATTTATTATTTATTGTCGTTTCTATTTTGGGATAAGGAATAGGAAAGTGGGTGAATTCTGTTCCGTCAAATTGGAAAACACCACTCCAAGTTCCAACCCACATTTTACCTTTATCATCTATAAGGAATTGACTAACCAAATTCGCTAAAATGTCATCTTGTTTGATATTTAAGTTCGTGAATTTTTGTCCGTCATATTTTGAGATTCCATTACCTGTATTAAACCACAAAACACCATCACTATCTTCTTTAACGCTGGTTACTCTGTTTGAGGGAAGTCCGTCTTTTACTGTGTAGTATCTTAAAACATTTCCATCGTATTTTGCAATTCCTTTTTCAATAGTTCCAAACCACAAATTTCCTTTAGAATCTTCAAAAACTCCCGAAACATATTGTCCAATTTGAAGAGATTTATTCTGCTTTTTAGAATTATCAATTTCGACAGTTTTCGATTTCTTTTCTTGAGAATTACAGGAAACTGATAGAAGAGATATTAATATTATAAAAATGTATTTCATCTACGGTTTGGTTATATGACGCACAACGGAATTGTATAAGAATAGTAGGGCGGAAAAAACGCTGTTACTATTCGGTTAAACACAAGCCGAATTTTTAAATTTTTCTTATTATCTTTTTTTCTCAATAAGCCAAATTTAAAAATATGGCGACCTCGAAAAAGTGCCTGAAATATTGGGTTAAGCACCAATTGCCCTATTGTTTTTATACGTTGTTAGCTGTAGTATTTTTCGCGTAATGTAACTCCCCATTTTCCAAAAATTCAATTAAATATCCTCCGACTCTTGTTGTCGGATAACGTATTAATCTATCATTTTTTGAAATAAATATCCATTGGTAATGCCCTGCTAAAATAAATATGTCTTTTGCGTTGATTTTTTGAAATTCAATTTCCTTTATAATTTGACTTTTTGACATACTAAAAATAGTATCAATGACAATTTGATTATTCGATTCTTTAATACTTTTTATTCTTACGCTATCCGTTGAAACCGATAATTCAGATTTTAAAGTTTTAATAATGTTATGTCCATAACGTATATCAATCGTAAATTCATTATTATCCGAGTTAATAATGTTACTCTCAATAAAATTTAATTGGTTTGATAAATCAAAATAATTTGAAAACTTTTCTCTATAACTCTTGACCTTACAAGAGGACAATGTTATAAAACATAACATCAAAATTGTTTTTACTATAATTCGCATAGATTCTTTTTAGATTTAGGGTAATTTATTCCTTTATCATTTCTCAATCAAAGCATAATGAGTAAAAGTATCTTTTCAATTATTGAGTGAGTCAATATTACAGCTAACGTTCTTGTATAAGATTAGTTGCGTTGTTTAAGCAACTAATTTAGCAAGTACAAACCGAATAGAAAATCCGCGAGGATTTTCGTAAGTAGGCTCGTACCAAGCAATTAATTTTATACGTTGTTAGCGGTAGTTTTTATTGTTTCGTATTCTATATGTTCGGATTATATTTTCTAATTGTTGATGAGTGATATTTAATTGGTCAATTTCTACTTTTTCAAATATTTCTTCGTCATACCAATAAGTCAGATAGGATTTTGCGGATTTTCCATATCCTTCCTGAATAACTTGTTCATCTTCGATATTCGACCAATTTTTAAATTCAGTTGTTATTGTTTCTATTCCTTTATTGTCGATAATTATTTGAGGCTTATTGTTGAGGAATTTTCGTAATTCTTTAATAGAACTATAAATTCCAATTAAACTAATTATTCCTCCCAATATGTAATTTTTATTCGTTCCTTTTGTCATAAAATATATTCCAAGACCAATTATTAATATTGAAATAATTAGTTCAAACAATCCTAACGATTTAGAATACTTAATTTTAGTTTTTGGTGGAAGAGAATAATCTTCTCTATAAATATCTTCTTTATCGAATTTTTTTTCGAGTTTCTTTAGTTCTTCTTTGTCTTCAAGAGTCCTAATTTCAGTTTTCTCAAATATATTTCCGTCATTCCAAATAAGCTTTTCTTGAATTGCTCTTTTTTTTAATTCGTGAACATTTCTAACATTATCAAATGCCCAAATTCTCCACTTAGTAATCATAAAACTCCAAACTAACCAAGCAACTACAAAACCTAAAATAAATCCAATTCCAATTCCCCATTTAGGAATTAAATTTTGATTTGAAAAATAAAGAGATAATGCAGGAATTCCGATAATACAAATAAAGACAGGAATATTCACGATTAAGTGCCCTCTGCTTATTGCTTTATTAACTGAAATTTCTTGTTTCATTTAGTTCGTTGGTCAAATTACCGCTAACGGAATTGTATAAGAATAGTAGGGCGGAAAAAATGCACGAACCATTCGGTTAAGCACAAGCCATATTTTTAAATTTTACTATTTATCTTTTTTATTGGAAATCGTCAAATTTAAAAATTTGGCGACTTTCCAAATATGTCGAAA
>NZ_JALZVX010000178.1 GCF_023299985.1 Lacinutrix sp.
AAACAAGAAATCCCTTTCAAATAAATGAAAAGGATTCTGTGAGCCCGACAGGATTCGAACCTGTGACCGCCTCCTTAGAAGGGAGGTGCTCTATCCAGCTGAGCTACGAGCCCGTAGCTACAATAAAAAAGTCGGGGTGGCAGGATTCGAACCTGCGGCCTCCACGTCCCAAACGTGGCGCGATAACCGGGCTACGCTACACCCCGAAAATGATTATCTGTTAATTGCGGAGAGACAGGGATTCGAACCCTGGGTACCATTGCTGGTACGACGATTTAGCAAACCGTTCCTTTCGGCCACTCAGGCACCTCTCCAATTTTTATTTTTTTAATGAACGTTGCAATAAATTGCGGATGCAAATGTAAGATAACATCCAATATAACGCAACAATTTTATTTAATTTTTTAAATTATTATTCAGGATATTCTATTCGTAAATGGTAAATATTTGCAAGCTTGCGCTTTAGCACTTTTTTTATAGCTTGAATTTCTTTAAAAGTAATGTTAGCATTTAGAAATTGTCCATCGTCCATTTGCTTATTTAGTATGTTTTCTACAAAATTATCGATTTTTGTAGATGTTGGTTCTTTTAAACTTTTAGAAGCAGCTTCTACACTATCACACATCATTAATATTGCGGTTTCTTTACTAAATGGCTTAGGACCAGGATAAGAAAAATCATTAACATCAACGTCTTGGTTAGTTGCTTTTTCTTTCATATAAAAATAATAAACGCTACTATTTCCATGATGCGTTCTAATAAAATCGATAACACGATCTGGTAAATTATTTTTCTTTGCTATTTCAATACCATTGATAACATGGTCTACAATAACTTTTGCGCTTTCTTTTGGTGATAATTCGTCGTGCGGATTTAACCCTGAAGATTGGTTCTCTGTAAAATACGTTGGATTCTTCATCTTACCAATATCATGATATAATGCGCCTACTCTAATTAGCATTGCATTTGCACCAATTTCGTTAGCTGCTGCTTCAGCTAAATTAGCTACGTTTAATGAATGATGAAAAGTACCTGGCGCTTCATTAGATAAGCGTTTTAAAAGTTTAGAATTCGTGTCTGACAATTCTAAAAGTGAAACATCTGAAACTAAACCGAAGAGTTTTTCATATATATAAATAAGCGGTTGTACAAATAGTGTTGCAAGTCCACACAATACAAACAAACCAAAAGTATCCCACTTTAGAGTTTCTATACTGCCTTCGTGAATTAAGAAAAAAGCAAAGTATGCAATAATATATACAATGGTAATTTGTCCTACAGATATAAATAAATTTGCACGTTTATAAAGTTCTGAAACAGTTAGAATTGTTACTATACCTGCAAGAATTTGTAAAAACATATACTCGTAACTATTTGGTACAATAAAGCCTAAAAGTAATACTGTTATTACGTGTGTAAATAATCCTAAACGTGCATCGAAAAAAGCCTTAAGTACTAATGGTAGTATTGCTATTGGTATTATGTAAATATACTTAGAATCGTAATTAACAATAAAAGTGGTTAACAAAACCATCAAGAATACGTTAAAGAAGATAAATGTTACTTTGGTATTGTTATTAAAAACTTCTAACCTATATTTTCTTAAAAACAACAACAGCATTAGTAAAGCAAGTGCTACTAATAATGTGTACGCAAAAACAATTAAGTTATAATTTGATTCATTCCAAACTTGAGATTCGTATTCGGACTCTAAAGAACTTAGTATTAAAAATTTATTACCTTCTACTATTTCACCTTTAGAAATAATTAGCGTTTCTTTTTCTACACTTCCTCTATTATAAGAAATTGAGTTTAAACGCTCTTCTAAAGCTTTGTTTGATAGGTTTTTATTAAATTTTAAATTAGGTTCTATAATATTAAAAAACAGAATAGATAATGGTTTAGAGTAGTCTTGCAAACCATTATCTTTAAGTGCTTCATCGATTTTTGGTCTTACTTGCGATTGCTTGTAAATGTTATAAAAATCTGTTCTAGCAACCTCTACTCTATCTTTAAGTATCGCTACTGTTGCTTTTTCTGCAATTAATTCTTCAACATTACTAACACCAAATTCGTAAAGTGTTTCTATAATATTTTCTCCAATTTTTTTTATTTCATTTTTAGAACTATAAATAGAATCTGGAAACGAGGTGTTAAAACTATCATTGTATTGCTTTAAAACCTTTGGTTTAATAGTTTCATTTATATTAAAATATTTTATTGCCGTTTTTTGTATTTCTTCTTTTTCTTTTGCTAATTCATCTTCCGTTTTTTGAATAGCAAAATCAAAAGGAGCCAAAAGTGTTTCGGACTGCCAAGGTTTACCTTTCTCAAAATCGTATTTAAACTTTCCGCTTTTAGGAAATAAATAAACGATTAAAAAAGTAGTAACAATAAATAGAAGTACCTTATAAACTAAAGCATGGTTTTTATAAAATTTATTGACTAAGTCCTTCATTATTAAAATTTGAATTATTCTTTAAAATCAAATGTAATAAATTATGATTTCAATATTGCCGATTATCATTATATCAGTATAATTTTTACTAAAATTTGATTATTTTCGCAAGACAAAAAATTTAAGACATACAATCATGAACAAAGAAGTAGTAATAGTATCGGCTGCAAGAACACCTATTGGTAGTTTTTTAGGCGCTTTATCAACAATTCCAGCTCCAAAGCTAGGAGCCATTGCTATAAAGGGTGCATTAGATAAAATCAACCTAAACCCAGAACTAGTTCAAGAGGTTTTAATGGGTAATGTAGTACAAGCTGGAACTGGTCAAGCACCAGCTAGACAGGCTGCAATATTTGCAGGTATTCCAAACACTGTGCCTTGTACTACTATAAATAAGGTTTGTTCTTCTGGTATGAAAACTGTTATGCAAGCTGCTCAAGCTATTGCCCTTGGAGATGCAGATATTATTGTTGCAGGTGGTATGGAAAACATGAGTTTAATACCTCATTATTTTCATGCTAGAAGTGCTACAAAATTTGGACCTGCGACTTTAGTCGATGGTATGCAAAAAGATGGTTTAGTTGATGTTTACGATCAAAACGCGATGGGAACCTGTGCAGATGCTTGTGCTACTGAATATAAATTTTCTCGAGAAGATCAAGATGCATACGCTATACAATCTTACAACCGTTCTGCTGCTGCTTGGGAAGCTGGAAAATTTAATAATGAAGTTGT
>NZ_JALZVX010000179.1 GCF_023299985.1 Lacinutrix sp.
TTTTTTAGTACTAAAAAACACTTCGTAAAAATTTTAATTAGCAACTAATATTTACTAATTTGCATTCTCTTAGGGATGATTTCTTTCCCACGCTGAATTTTCGACTCTTCGAAAGGAAAAAGGTAGATAAGGAATGGATATTTTATTCATTTATATAAACACATTTAATATGGCTGTTTTAGAACATTTAACGTCGCAACAAGCGATGGATTTAGAAAACGAATATGGTGCACACAATTACCATCCACTTCCTGTAGTACTTAGTAGAGGAGAAGGCGTATACGTTTGGGACGTAGAAGGTAAACAATATTACGATTTCCTTTCGGCTTATTCTGCTGTAAACCAAGGGCACTGTCACCCAAAAATTGTTGGAGCAATGACAGCGCAAGCACAAACCTTAACCTTAACCTCTCGTGCCTTTTACAATGATATGTTAGGTAAGTTTGAAAAATACGCTACAGATACTTTTAATTACGACAAGTTATTACCAATGAATACAGGAGCAGAAGCTGTAGAAACTGCTTTAAAAATGTGTAGAAAATGGGCTTACGAAGTAAAAGGAATCGCAGAAAATGAAGCAGAAATTATTGTTTGCGAAAATAATTTTCATGGTAGAACCACTACAATTATTTCGTTCTCTAACGATCCTGTAGCAAGAAAAAACTTTGGACCTTATACAAAAGGATTCATTAAAATTGAATACGATAATTTAAAAGCTTTAGAAGACGCTTTAGATAATAATAAAAACGTAGCAGGTTTTCTTGTAGAACCTATTCAAGGTGAAGCTGGAGTTTATGTACCTTCTGATGGTTATTTAGCAAAAGCAAAAGCATTATGTAAAAAGCATAACGTTTTATTTATTGCAGACGAAGTACAAACAGGAATAGCAAGAACTGGTCGTTTATTGGCAACTTGTGGAAATTGTTCTTGTACAGACAAGCATTGTTCTGGAACACCAGAAGTTAAAGCAGATATTTTGATTCTTGGTAAAGCCTTATCTGGAGGCGCTTATCCTGTTTCTGCAGTTTTAGCAAACAATGAAATAATGGATGTTATAAAGCCAGGAAACCATGGTAGTACTTTTGGTGGAAATCCAATAGCTGCTGCTGTAGGAATGGCAGCTTTAGAAGTTATTAAAGATGAAAACCTTGCTGAAAACGCTCAAGTTTTAGGAGAATTATTTAGAGCAGAACTTGCTAAGTTTATTGAAACTTCTAATATTGTTAATGGTGTAAGAGGTAAAGGTTTATTAAATGCTATTTTAATAAACGATACAGAAGATAGCGATACTGCTTGGAATATATGTATGGCCTTAAGAGATAATGGCTTATTAGCTAAACCTACACATGGTAATATTATCCGTTTTGCACCTCCTTTAGTTATGACTAAAGCACAATTATTAGATTGTGTTTCTATTATTACTAAAACGTTGAAGCAATTTGAAAAATAGAAATTAGTATTCTATAATAGAAAAAGCCTTTTAGTATTATACTAAAAGGCTTTTTTTGTTTAATTATATTCTTAATTTACTGAGCTGATTGTGCTTCTTCCATAGCTTGTCTAAATTGCTCTGTCATTTCATCCCAACCAACAGTAGATATACTATAAATTGTATATATTAAATTTAGAATACATATGATTGAAACTATTAACGCTATTAGTTTAGCTGTTTCCATTTTTTTTGTATTACCTTCATAATCGTTTGGATTTAGTTGCGCATCTTTTATTTTGCCATTAGCCACAAAATAAGCTGGAGCAGATAAAAAGATACCTAATCCACCAAAGCAACAGCATAAAAGACCTATAATAGATAATACGTAAACTAATGTTGGGTTTAATTGTTTTTTCATAATTGGTTATATTGATTTAAAAAATTTTCTTGGCTATAAAACTAATAATAATAATTAGAACAGAGGCTATTGCCAATCCATTAATAATTTTATTTATGTATTTAAATTTATAAAAAAAAGAGGTTACAATAACTATGGCAAATGGTACTAATAGATAAATAGCTGGATACATTTTAAAAGCGGCTATAAACTCTCCATGAAATAATAAAGATAAGCTTCGTTGCATACCACAACCCATACATTCGAAACCAAATAGTTTCTTGTTTAGGCATGGTAACATGTATTGCTCTTGCATTAATAACATTTGAACAAATGTAAAATTTTTTATAAAAAAAACTGCTTTTTTTAAAAAGCAGTTTTTTTGTGCTATCAGCACTATTTTAAGTTATTATTTATTGCTAATAACAACTTTTTTACTTGTTGTGTTATTATTATCTAGTGTAATAGAAGCGATATAAACACCAGCGCTTAAGTTTTTAGTAGAAAACTCGTAACGTGTATTATTATTTAAATCTGTTTTTTTGAAAACTTGCTTTCCAGTAACATCTATTAAAGCAACAGACTTAATTGCTAAAGATTTTGGATTCGATACCACTAATTTAGAAATGGTATTGTTTTGAAAAACTGTAAAACCAGATGCTTCAAACTCATCTACTGAAAGTGTGGAATCATTATTTGTAAATGTAATTTCAAAACGATTGGTATAAGTTCCTGTTGCTAGGTTTATATTAAAATCTAATACAGTTATATCGTGATAAACATCTGTTATTTTATCATGCAAGTAAATAGATTGGTCATTAAAATTTTGAACATCAAATAATCTTACTTTAACAGGAATATCTGCATCTATACTAATTACTAGAGGAATCTTTAAGTCTATGTCAAAATTATGAGCCTGTGTAATGTATGGCATATCACCTAAAATAAAATAAGCGTCTCTTGTGTTAGGTTCTAGGTTGTTAGATTCTAATCCATAATCAAAACCATTAGTTGCACTTGGATGAAAATTGTGTAACAATTGTCTTGTTATTTCATTATTAAAATCAACCTTTAATCTAAAACGCTTAATACCTTCAAGATCTGGAAGTATTTGAAAACCATCTGCATCGTAAACTAATCCATTGCTAGAATTATTAACTTCTCCATCAAAATTTGAGTTAGTATTTGTATTTTTAAAGAATTCACTAGCTGCATCATTTTCTTTATAATAAACTCTATGGCTATTTTTTACTTGTGCGTTTCCATCAGCAGCACCTTCAATCATGAAACCTTGCCCTATAGGAATATAGCGTCTAACCTCTTTACCACTTGTAGAGGGAGAGCTTCCGCCAACTGGAAATCCATCGCTTCCTAAGGTAGCAAAAGGAGCAGGAACAAAAGATTCCATAGAACCGTCAGCCATAATGGTATAAGTAGCATAACCACCAACATATTGTGTTAAAACGTGAGATGCAACACTTAAATCATGTTCCCAGAAAAATAAAGTTCCAGTAATTATACTTGCGTTATTTGTGTCATGTATATAAGCTGCAGCATCTAAAGCAGAAGGATAAGGGTTACCTACTAAAGTGTAGTTTCCATTTAAAACTGCAGTATTCATTGTCCCAGAATTAGGCTTTCCTTTAAAATCGTATTGTTGGTTATTTGCTGAGCCAGATGTGCCTTTCATAGAAAAACCATAACCTGCAGCTAAATCTGCACCATCACCAATATAATCCCATTCGGAGTATTGTGTACCTGGTGAGAATGCCCATAACCAATAACTGGCTATTGCTAAAGGTGAAGAAGTACCATTGTTACTACCTTGAGGAAGCATTATCGCTGGATTACTAGTAATTAGACCAGTAGCATCGTTAAAAATAGAAGCATTAGCTTTAAAAGGGCTGTTGCCATTAGTATCTGTATTTATATTACCAACTGGTGAAGCCCAATAGTTGTAAGCATAGTTGTGTACTGTTCCTTCTTGATAGACGCTTAATGTTCCAGTACCAGAATTTCCTGTTGTTCCAGTGCCTTGAAGTAATTGCGCATCATTACGAAGAAAAATATTACTTGTATCCTCTATTCTTACATCATCTGTAACAAATAAAGGAGCTACATCTGGAGTTACAGTAGCACTTGTAAAACCTGCTCCATCTACAAATACGTAAGTATCGTTTTTAACTGTTAGTTGTGCATAGCAAAAACTAGATAAAAAGTATAAAATAAATGTGTTATAATAGATCTTCATAAAGTATTAAGAGTGTGTTTTAATATCGTTAATTTAATACAAATATAAGGAATTTTAATTGATTATTTTTAGTATTTTATATTATCGAGGATTAACATATTTATAGATTATTAATTCAGGTTAATACAACCATAAATATTTATATTCGCATTTTATTATTAAAAATGAAACATAAAAACACAATAAGTTATTTACTTATTATTTTAGGAGGAAGTATAGCTATTTATGCTAATGCAAACGAGAAACAAAATACTATACTTTTAGTCTTAGGTATTTTTGCATTAATGTTTGGCTTGTATAGAATTAGTTCGACCTTAAATAGTAAACCGCCAAAAAATGATTATAAAGTTATAGACGAAGAAGAATGAGTTTTAAAATTGGTGATTACGTATATGTTTTAGACGAGGCGCTTTCTGGAGAAGTTATTAAAATAGTTAATTCTGAAATAACTATTGAAGATCAAGATGGTTTTGAGTTAACTTTTAACGCTTCAGAAATTGTAAAAAAGGAAGGTGATAGTCTTAGAAAAGCAGCTTTTAGTAATAAAAGTATACATCAGGTGCTTTCAGAAAAAACATCAAATAAAAAAAGAACACTCCCAAGAGTTAAGCCAAAAGAGCGTTTTCAACCTACTATGGAAGTCGATTTGCATATTCATCATTTAGTAAAATCTGAAAGACATTTAAGTAGCCATGATAAAAAGCTAATTCAGTTAGATACTGCAAAACATAAGTTAGAGTTTGCTATGCAAAAGAAAATACAAAAAATTGTTTTTATTCATGGCGTAGGAGAAGGCACGCTTAAAATGGAATTAGAATATTTGTTTAAGCGTTATAATAATTTAAAATTTTACGATGCCGACTATAAAAAATACGGTCAAGGTGCTACAGAGGTTTATATTTATCAAAATATAAAGCCTCACGATTAGTTTTTTAATTATTATAATTAAAATGTAGGAGTAGCTACTCTAGATTGTGTTCTAGTTAGAGTACCAAATTCAACTACCTCTTGAATTAGTATTGGCAAAACAATACCTCCAAGAGTAAGTTCTAACCTAAAACTTTGATTTATTTGGTGAGCACTATATTCAGTTGCAGGAATAGAATTAACTACAACTTCATTTAAATAATTTGGACCAACATTATTATTTTCTATATCGTTTGCAGGATTTAGATTTCCATCTGCATCTTCATTGACAGTTAACACACCATCTTGGTCGTCGTCTGTATCTAAATAATTTGGGATCCCATCTGCATCAGTATCTTCAGGGTTGGTTAATGGATTAGCATCTGTATCTATATCACTAAAATCGAAAAGTTCGGTAGCCGTTTTTACATTATCGCCATCATCGTCGTCGTCTAAATAATTTGGTAAACCGTCACCATCAGTATCATCATTATCTAAATCACCATCACCATTTATGTCTTCCATCTCTGCAGGAATACCATCGTTATCGTCTTCTGTTAAAACAATAATAAATGCAGCAGTACCTTGGGTTGAAATAAAATCGTTAATAACACCTAGGTTTGAAGGTGGAATAACACTGCAAAATGCATTTTCTGTAATAGGATTACTATACGTTCTGTAATTAAAAGGGTTAGAAGAACTAATGGTAAAGTTTGGATTGTTATTAACCAAATTTATTAATAAAGGGTTAGTGGTATCTGGAGCTGTTTCTATTAAATCTTCAAGTGTTGTATTAAACACAACAGAAAGTGACTCTGCAGGATCTGTTTTAATTTTAAAACATATTAAACTACCATCACAATCTTTAGTAACAAAAGTATCGTCAAAGTCTAATTCGGCTGTAATAATATCGCCATCATCGCAACTTGTAAAAAGAAATGCTAAGGCTAAAAAAGAAAAAATAATTCTCATGTGTGTTCTCTTTATTTTTTGATAAAAACAAGCATTTTAAATGTTACTACTTTTAATTATAAGTGTTTTATATCTTTTGTAAGATGAAACAAAAATAACAGAATTGTGTAAATGATAACGCAGCTTATTGAAATTAATTTTATTTGCCTTATTTTTGTGATCTTAAAAATGCTTTTTTCCTATTAAAATAGAGCATTACAAAGGATTTACAACTAATATTAAAGTTTTCCCAAATAATGAAGCAAGTTTATTTTGATAATGCTGCAACAACACAATTAAGAACAGAGGTTATTGAGAAAATGGCAACTGTAATGCATGAGTGTTATGGTAATGCCTCTTCAACACATAGTTATGGACGTACTGCAAAGTCTATGGTTGAAAATACTAGAAAAACTGTAGCTAAGCAACTTAATTGTTCTGCATCCGAAATTATATTTACTTCTGGAGGAACAGAAGCAGATAATCTTGCGCTTAGAAGTGCTGTTAGAGATTTGGGAGTAAAAACAATAATTACTTCACGCATAGAGCATCATGCTGTTTTACATACTGTAAATCAACTAAAACTCGAATATAATATTACTGTTAAATTTGTAGATTTAGAAGATGATGGACATATAAATTACAAGCATTTAGAAGAATTATTACAACTGCCAAATAAAAAAATGGTGAGTTTAATGCATATTAATAACGAGATTGGTAATATTTTAGATCTTAAACGTGTTGGAGAATTATGTAAAGCTAATAGTGCATTATTTCATAGTGATACTGTGCAATCTGTAGGGCATTACGAGTTAGATTTACAAGATATAAATATTGATTTTCTAGCTGTTAGTGCGCACAAATTTCATGGACCAAAAGGTGTAGGTTTTGCTTATATAAAAAAGAATTCTGGTATAAAACCATTAATTTTTGGTGGAGAGCAAGAACGTGGAACAAGAGCAGGAACAGAGTCTGTGCATAATATTGTAGGTTTAGAAGAAGCGCTAAAGCTCTCTTATATTAATTTAAAAGAAGAACGCGCTTATATAACAACCTTAAAACAATATTTTATTAAAGTTATTTCTGAAGCTTTTCCAAAAGCAACTTTTAATGGAAGTTCTAGAGATTTAGAGACAAGTACATACACGTTAGTTAATGTTTGTTTACCAATTGCGCCAGAAAAAGCACTAATATTATTGTTTCAATTAGACTTAAAAGGTATTGCCTGTTCAAAAGGAAGTGCATGCCAAAGTGGTAGCTCTAAAGGTTCTCACGTGTTATCGCAAATTTTAAGTAATGACGATATGCAAAAACCTTCGCTTAGGTTTTCATTTTCTAAATATAATACTATGGCAGAAATAGATTATGTTGTAGCTGTTTTAAAAGACTTTATGTAAATTAGCACTATGTTAAACTACACTACTTATTTACATGAAACCGCAACCGATTGGGTTACTTTTGTCCATGGAGCAGGAGGAAGCTCGTCTATTTGGTTTAAGCAAATAAGAAGTTTTAAAGCAGAGTTTAATGTCTTAATTTTAGATTTAAGAGGTCATGGTAATTCTAAACCAGGTTTAAAAGATGCTTTTAATTCTAAATATACTTTTAATTCTATTACAAATGATATAGTAGAAGTTATAGACCACTTAAAGATTAAAAAATCTCATTTTATTGGTATCTCTTTAGGGACTATTTTAATTAGAAATCTTGCCGAAAACCATCCAGAACGTGTACAAAGTATGATAATGGGAGGAGCAATAATGAAATTAAATTTTCGTTCGCAAGTACTTATTAAACTAGGTGTTGTTTTTAAATCTGTAGTACCATATATGATGCTTTATAAGTTTTTTGCATTTATTATTATGCCTAGAAAAAACCATAAAAAATCGCGTTTACTTTTTGTAAATGAAGCAAAAAAATTATACCAAAAAGAATTTGTACGTTGGTTTAAATTAACATCAGAAATAAATCCATTACTACGTTTTTTTAGAGCAAAAGATATAAAAATACCAACCTTGTATGTTATGGGAGAACAAGATCACTTGTTTTTACCTTCAATAAAAAATATAGTTGCTAAACATATAGAATCTACATTGTTAGTAATTGAAAATTGTGGACATGTTGTAAATGTAGAACAACCAGAAACGTTTAACGTACAAACTATTAAGTTTATTAATGGTCTATAACTTAGTTTTTTTAAGCACTTAATTAATAGCTCTGCTTAAATTTTTTCTCTACCGAAAAATTAATCAAGTTCATAAAATTTTCATGCACACCAAGTGTTGTTTCTAACTTTAATTGACTAATAATATCTTTTATGCGCTTGGCATCAAACTGAAGGTCTGGAATAGAAATATAGTTTTCAAATAATTGCCCAATAGTTTTATAATAGATGGCTTCGAAACTATTAAGGTTTAGTGGCATTTTATCGATGTATTCATAATTACTTATCTCGAAAGATTCTAACACTTTACCAACATAATCTTTGTGTAAAACTTGTTCTGGGTTTACTATATTAAGTTCTTTTATTTCTGGATGTTCAACAGCATATAAAATTGCTTTAGACACAAAATCGACAGGCACTATATTAAGTCCACTTTCTTTATGTATCCAAATTCTAAAAGCATCTGTAAACTTCTTAGAGTATTTATCTAAAAACATTGGCCAAGAGTAGAAAACATCAAACTTTGGTGTTTCGAAAAACGGCTTGTCTATTAAACGACCACAAATAATACTAGGTCTTAAAATTTGAGATGCAATGTTAATGTCTTTGCATTTTTCAATAACATATTTCTCGGTTTCGTATTTAGACTGCTCGTAAGGATTTCTAAATGTATCTACATTGTATTTTGAAATACTATCGTTTACCACTTCATTTTGAATACCAAAAGAATAGGCTGTACTTATATAAATAAAACGATTAACAGCTTCTGGAAGATTTTCTAAAAGTTGATGTGTAGCCAAATAATTTTGCTCGTGAACAACAGTTTTAGAGTTTGTTGCATGAGATAAATTAGTAGAACCAGCGCAATGTATTATTTTAGAAAAGTTATAAGCTTCTAGTTTTTCTTTTTTTATAGTAACAAGGTCTTCTGTAATTACTGTGATTTTTTCAAGACATTTCTCTATGCTAATAGCTTTAAGATAGTCTGGTTTACTATTATTGTTTAATATATTTACCAAACGTTCTTTAGCAGTAATAGTATTATCTCTAATAACAACATAAAGGTGTTCTTGCGTATTATTAGAAATGTTTTGCTTAAGCCAATCGAATATAACGTGACTTCCAACAATTCCAGTTCCTCCAGTAAGAAGACAATTCATAAGTTGTAATTAAAAAATATTTTGCACGAAGATACTCTATTTACTGTTGTTGTAGTATTTCTATTTGTTCTAAAATTTTTTGAGCTTCTGCTTGTTTTTTATCGCTCTCACTTCTGCTACTTTTAGATAATTTAAAAGCTTCTTCTAGTAAGCCTTTATACTGTTCTTGAAGTTTATCGAGTTTGCTTTTCTTTTTAAATATACCAAACATAAGTTTTATCTTTTTCACAAAGATAGAGTCTAACTACTTATTTACTTCTAAGGTTTTGTTAAAACGCTTTTAATGTTAGCATTTATTTATCCGAAGAAAACAGAATGTAAATAACGACCAGGCATAAAAGTAAAAGCGCCTGCTATAATTAAGGCACCAAAGTAGAGCCCTATCATTTTATGTTTATGCACTTTAATATTGCCTTTTTTAATGGCTGTGTAAGCAGTTGGTACTGTGTAAATAGTAAGAAAACTAAAAAAATGAATCCACCCAAAGTGATTAAATAAAGTTGGACCAACAGCAGCTGGTAGAAATAAAGTAACTAAAGCAGTAAATAACATAAGAACCATGTAAACTCTACCTAAAACTTTATGTAATGTTGTGCCTTTTTTTAGAATAAAACTAATAGTTCCTAAAACAAAGGCAGGAAGTATTGTAAATAAGTGCATAAACATTAAAGTTTTGTAAAACATGTTTTTATATTTAATTGGTTAATCAAATATGCAATAAATCTATTGTGCTTAAACTTTAAATTGGATGAAGTGTTGTTTTAGTAGTATGGAGTGTAATTAGTTTTTTAGTTTGAATTTTATTTCCGTATAATTATTTATCAATACTAAAAAACAGCATTAGTCAATAGTTAAATAATGACTGTATCTTTTAATAAATTATAAATAGTTACAAATACAAAAACTCTACTCACGATTATGTATCTCTTCAGTCTCACAACCAAACAAACTTTTCTCCATAATTAACTTACTTACACCTTCTGGTAACATAGCTTGCCAACCATCTTCACCTTTATTAATCATGCTTAGTACTTTTCTAGAAAAAACAGATAAGGTATCTGGATCATAATCTGTAATATCTACTACTTTACCATTGTATTTAAAGAACTTGTAAAGTTCTTTCATTCGTGGATGCACTTTTAAATTATCGCTAGTAGTTAAAGTACCATCTTTGTTTTTCATTGGGTAGAGATATACACGTAAATCTTTATAAAAGAGTTTACCAAAAGCTTCAAGAATACCACCACTTAAATGTCTGTAGTATTTTTCATCAAAAATGTCTATTAAATTATTTACTCCCATTGCTAAGCCCATTCTCGCTTTAGAGTATTGAGAGAAGTATTCTACTAGTTTGTAATATTCTTGGAAATTAGAGATCAATACTGTTTGCCCTAAAGAACATAGCAGTTTTGCGCGATCCATAAAATCTTGCTCGTCTATTTCGCCTTCTGCACGAAGGTTGGATAATGTGATTTCGAAAATAACTTGAGTTTTATTTTCATCAACCTTATTTTCTTTTAAAAACATGTCTAAAGACTTTTTATACATGTCTATATTTACTTTGGTAACAGGTCTAAAACTACCACGAAGCGTTAATATGTTACGCTTGTAAAGTACTCTTGCTGGTAATACGTTATTTCCATCTGGTGCAAACATTACAGCATCTGTCATTCCGTTTTTTACCAATTGTAAACTCATTAAACGGTTATCTACATTCTCGAACACAGGACCAGAAAAATTAATAGTATCAATTTCTAATTGGTCTTTATCTAAATGGTCGTATAAATAGCGTAGTAATTTTCTAGGTTGGTTGTACTTGTAAAAGGCACCATAAATAAGGTTTGTACCTAATTTACCTAGTGTTTCTTGTTGTAAACGTGCATCGTTTTCTTTAAAACGAATATGTAAAACAATCTCGTTATAATCTTGATTTGCATCGACTTGGTATTTTATACCAACCCAACCGTGTCCTTTGTATTTTTTTGCAAAATCTATGGTTGCAACAGTATTTGCGTAACTAAAAAACATTTTATTAGGATGCTTATCTCTAGTAATGCGTTGTTCTGTAAGGTTCATTTCATGGTCAAGCATTTTACGTAAACGTGCTTCGGTTACATAACGCTTGTCTTCTTCAATACCATAAATAGCATCACTAAAATCTTTATCGTAAGCAGACATTGCCTTGGCAATTGTTCCAGAGCCACCACCAGCTCTAAAAAACTGACGTACAGTTTCTTGTCCTGCACCAATCTCTGAAAAAGTACCGTAAATATTTTCATTTAAATTAATACGAAGTGCTTTGTCTTTTAACGAAGGAATAGATTCTATATTCTTGTCTCCTTTTAATGTGATTTCCATAATTTAGTATCTAATTTAGGTGCTTACAAAGGTATCAAATAACTAAAGCAAACAAAAAAAATAACTTACTTTTGTGATAAATACTACCAATAGTGAAAATTACATTTTTAGGAACAGGAACTTCGCAAGGCATACCAGTAATTGGTAGTACGCATCCTGTTTGTTTAAGTACAAATCCTAAAGATAAACGCTTGCGTGTTTCAATATTAATACAATGGCAAGATTATACGTTTGTTATAGATTGTGGTCCAGATTTTAGACAACAAATGTTACGTGCCAATCCAGAAAAAATAGACGCGTTTATATTTACACATGAGCATGCAGACCACACTGCTGGACTGGACGATGTTCGTCCGTTTTTTTTTAAACAAGGTGATATTAATATTTATGCTCACAATAGAGTTTTAGGGCAATTACAACAGCGTTTCGAGTATATTTTTACTTCCGAAATAAAATATCCTGGTGTACCAAACCTTATTCAAAATGAAATAAAAAACAAACCATTTAAAATACTTGGTTTAGAAATTATTCCTGTTGAAGGGCTCCATTATAAACTACCAGTTTTTGGCTATCGATTTGGCAATTTTGCTTATTTAACAGATATGAAAACAATTGCAGAAACCGAAAAACAAAAACTTCAAAATTTAGATGTTTTGGTTATTAATGCTTTAAGAGAAGAAGAGCACATTTCGCATTTTACTTTAGCTGAAGCTTTAGAAGTTATTTCAGAATTAAAACCTAAAAAAGCTTATTTAACACATATTAGTCATCTTCTAGGTTTTCACGATCAAGTACAACAAAAACTACCTCAAAACGTTTTTTTAGCTTACGACGAACTTACAATAGAGGTTACTAACTAAAATTTTATATTAAAAATCACTTAATTTTTTTACTATTATGAAAAACCGCATTTTTATGTATCTGTTTATATTTTCAGTCTTACTGTTATTATTTCAGTTTATAAACTCGAAAAAAATATTTGATGATAGTAACGAAAAAGTATCAAGCTCTAAAGTGCAAATAAAAAAGTACCAAGATTCAATTTTAGTGCTAAAAGATAATATACACGAGCTATCTCAATTTAGTTTTGATTATAACGAGTATTCTTACGACTATTTTTTAAATCAAGGTTACGATGTAGAAAAGTTAATAACTACGGTTAAAGATGGGCTTTATTCTCAAAACGAATACGAAGGTGAAGAGCATCCATTAGTACCTTATGTCTCTACAACTAACAGTAAAGTAATAATTAATTCTATTCGTGTATTAAACCACAAGTGGATTATTGCCGATTTTACCGATGGACAACTTTGGGGAGAAATGCTAGTTGTGTATTCGCTAAACGAAAAAGGTGAACTAAACTTTAGAGTTGCAGAGTCGTTGTTAAACCCTTTACAATAAAGTGATTTAAACTTTTGTAGACGCTTATAAATTTAAATTAACTCCTCATTATTTTACTGTAAAATAACCAGTGCTTATAGTGTGTTCTCCATTTTTGCTGTAACCTTCTAATGTTATCTTATAAGTACCTTTGTCATCAGAAGTATAAGTTTTAAAGGTGTTATTAGTCTCAGTAAGTTTAACGTTAGGTAACCAAAGTAATTGCCTTCTGTAGTCTGGAATATGCTTATTATCTAATGGGTTTATATACTCTGGTTGATAATATATAGTTTCGTCTTCTGGTAAATTTAAAGTAGTTTCTAAAATAAAATCTCCAGATAGAGACGTTTTAAAATCTTTTGTAAATGTAGATACATTAATAACACCTTGGTATAATTTAGAACCGTAAAGGTATTGACCTACAACAATAGAAATAGATTTTATTTTTTCGGAATTGTAGTTTACTAAATCGTTGTTGTTTTGTACAATCATGCCATCGACAACTACTAAAGGATCAATGTTTCTAATGGCTTGGCTTTTTTTCTCGTCGTAACGGTCATATACAATAATTCTATAATTGTCTCCATCTTTTCTTATACCAGCCTCGTTTATTATTTCAATAAACGTTTCTCTAACGGTTTTAAATCGCGTATAATCGTCTAATAAATACACTTTTTCTTTTGTTTTATAGAATTCTTGAGCATAATCTTGATATAGGATGCTGTCTTTTTTATTTTGATAATATGCGTTTTGTACTTGGTTTTTAATATTACGTTGTTCTATACTGTATTTTAAATTACTGTCTATATCAAGGGTGTTAAAAGAAAGAGCTTCAAAATTATTGTTAGTATTCTCTAGTATACTTATTTTAAAATCCTCGTTGTTATCTTCGATAACTTGAAATGTAGCAATATTACTATCAATTTTATCTTTTAAGTTAAAAAAAAACAAACCAGAAGTATTAGTTTCTGCAATTTTGAATACATAGTTTTTACCAGTAATTGAAAGCGCAATGTTTTTATTTTTAATATCTAAGGTATCTGTTAAGTTAGAAATTTTTCCAGCAATTAATTGACCTCTCATTTCTGGAATGTAGAGAGTGTTTGAAGCTTTACTAGATGCAAATTTAGTTTCGCTTGTATTGTCTATTGCTATGGAATCTAGCTTATTTATAGAGAGACTATAATTACCGTTTTTAAAGATTTTATTAGTATTAACGTTTATTTTAACGAGCGCTCTATTTGAATAGGTTTGTTGCGCAGATGCTACAGAAATATTACTATTAAGTTCATCAGTTTTAATAGTTTCAGTTTTAACTATTTTAACTATTTTATCTATATTATGTATTTTTTGGATGCTATTAGAAAAAGCATTAATAACATATATGTCTTTAGTATAGTAGCTTTTTTTAGTGTTATTTTTAGTCCAATTGGTATAACCCAATAATTTATAATGTCCTGTTTTTATTTCTGTTGGTATAAAAATACGATTACTAGCTACACTATTCTTTAAATTTAATGTATGCTTTAAAATGGTTTTATTTCTAGCATCAACAAGTTCCACATAGCCAATTTTACTAATAGCGCTTAACTTGCCGTTATTTAGTACAGATATTTTGTAATACAGGTATTCGCCTACTAAAACAAGGTTAGTATTAGTTGTTATTTGTGCTTCCTCTTTAGAGAATTGAGACAAGTCGATAGCGCTAAAATTAGATTTCTTAACTTGTGCTTTCATGGTGATTGCAAAAAGGAATACTAGTAATAATATAGTTTGTTTTTTCATAATTTGTATAAATTAATCTACCCAAAAATCTGGTTGTACGTTTGTGCCTGCACTAGTACAATTAACACATTTCTTGTTTTGCTATTTTATAGATGTCTGTTTCTTCGTCGTAATTAATTAGTTTGTAATATTCATTATTAACAAAAAGGTATAAACTATTTCTTTCATTCTCGTCGTCATCACACATGTTAGAACTATCGATATTATCATTAAAATCATAAATTCTTTCGTCACAGCTAAAAATGTAATTTGGTAGTGGAATGTTAACATCTTGATAGTTAAAAAACACTCTTTGTTCTGATACTGATGCGACTTCAAAAAAGCCAATGACACGATTACTATCCGCATTTAAAACTGTTAAATTACTTTCTAAGAATCCAGGTTGAGTTTCAGACAAAACACTTTCGGTGTCACCTAAAAGTGACAATATTCTATAATAATTATAAGCTTCAATATTTTGAATGTATTGTCTTACTTTTATACTGTAACGTTCTCTTAAAATGCTAGTATCAATAATATCATCTTCAACGTCATCAGCAAGAAAACGAATAGGAAAACGTAAAATGTTATTATCTGATAGATTTGTGCTAGTTGTTTGTAAAATATTTAAGTTTTTATTTGAGCTGAAACACGTTCCTTCTTCTTCAGTTTTTTCAAAAAATTCAACGTCATAAAATACATGTTTGCCGCAAAGATCACCCACTTCAATAAAATTTGTGAAATTAACACCTATTAAATTATTGAATGGGACAATTATTTTATAAGTTTCTTCATATTCATATCTAAAGTATTGTACATCAGAATTTGGATTATTACTATCCACAAAAACTTGAACTCCAGGTCCATTAACATTATCGTCTACAAATTCTGCCCGTAAATTATCTATCTGTGAAATTGGTGTTAAAGTTTGCTGGTTAGAACTGTAGGTTTTGCCGTCTGCAGTATTTATTACTAAAGTGTATTCAATATCTGGAAGTGCTTCAAAAGCAATGTCTGAGACATACACACTATCCGTATTTTGAGAAAAGCTAAAACTATTACCTGTGCTATCTGTAACGCTAACATCTGCATTGTTTTCTAGAATTTGTTCACTGTCTTCAAGTAAAAAGGTGCGTGAAATTTTTACTTCTTGGCGTTTTAACTCATTTGTAATAGTAGCCTCTACCACCAAAACACTTTCGAATGTTTCTGTTTCGAGTGCTATTTCTTCTCTGCAACTAAAAGGGAGAAGTATAAAATTAATTAAGGTTAAGAACATATATATGTTGTTTTTCATAATAATTAATCTACCCAGAAGTCTGGTTCTATGTTTGTGCCTACAGTTGTACAATCTGTGCATTCTGGATTACTTAATTTCCAATTAGGATTAATAAGAGGGTTTTCTATAATTTGATCGTTGAAATTTAAGTCAGAAAACGTTGTAATTAATCGATATATTTCTGATCTTTCGTTTAGATCAAAATCTAAAGTTGTATTGTCCGAAAAGTTTAATTCTTTAATTTCGCACTTATATATATAATCTGGTTGTGGTAAATTGAAGTCGCTATAATTAAAAAATATTCGTCTTTCTGAAACTGAATTAACTTCAAAAAAGCCTATGATTTTTTCATTTTTATCTAGTCCACTTAAGTTACCTTCAACAGATCCTGGTTGACTTTCTGATAAAACACTTTCATTATTTCCTAATATATTTGTAGTTTTATAAAAGGTGTAAGATTCTATGTTTTGGACGTATTGTTTAACAAGAATACTATATCTATCTCTAAGAATACTAATGTCTGCTACTGTTACATTTTCTTCAATAGGAATACCAATATCTTCCGCTCCAATTTCATTATTAATAAACCTTACAGGAAAATTTAAAACAATGTTATCTTCTAAATCATTAGTTGTAGTCTGAATGATATTTTTATTTGTTATTGTGCTATAACACGTTTTTTCTTCTTGAGACCTTTCTAAGAAGTCTACATCATAAAAAACGTTTATGTCACCGTTAGTAATTTCTTCTTCATAATTAGATAAAATAGCTTCTAATGGATAATAATATGGTGGAATTACTTGGTATGTTTCTTCATACTCATACCTAAAATATTTTGCTTCAGAATTTGAATTATTACTATCCACAAAAACTTGTACTCCAGGTCCATTAACATCATCATCTACAAATTCTGCGTGTAAATTATCTATTTGAGAAATTGGTGTTAACGTTTGTTGGTTGGAGCTGTAGGTTTTGCCGCCTGCAGTATTTATTACTAAAGTGTATTCAATATCTGGAAG
>NZ_JALZVX010000180.1 GCF_023299985.1 Lacinutrix sp.
GAAATAGAAGAAACCCAACGTACTAACGAAGAGAAACAAGCACAAGACAAACGCGAAAGTCTTTATTTAGTTAGTGAGTATGCCAATACTTATTTTAAGCACATTTTACATAAAACAGATAAAGGCAAAGCCATAGGCTTAAGCTATTTTAAAGAACGAGGTTTTACAGATGAAACCATAAAAAAGTTCGACTTAGGTTATTGTACAGATGCCTGGAGTGCTTTTACAGACGAGGCTATAAAAAAAGGATATAAACTAGAATTTTTAGCAGGTACAGGCTTAACTATAGATAAAGGAGACAAGCAATTCGATAGGTTTAAAGGTCGTGTTATGTTCCCAATACAAAGCATGAGTGGTCGTGTTTTAGGTTTTGGTGGACGTATTTTAACTAACGATAAAAAGGCTGCCAAATACTTAAATTCTCCAGAGAGCGATATTTACCACAAAAGTAAAGTACTCTATGGTATTTACCATGCAAAACAGAGTATTGCTAAGGAAGACAATTGCTATTTAGTAGAAGGTTATACAGATGTAATACAATTTCACCAAACAGGAGTTACTAATGTGGTTTCTTCTTCTGGAACAGCATTAACTAGCGATCAAATTAGATTAATAAACAGACTTACAAAAAACATTACTGTGCTTTTTGATGGTGATGCAGCTGGATTGCGTGCGTCTGTAAAAGGTATTGATCTTATTCTAGAACAAGGTATGAATGTTCGTGTTTGTACTTTTCCGGAAGGCGAAGATCCAGATAGTTTTGCTAAAACAAATACACTAGAAGAGTTAAAGCATTATCTAGATGAGAATGCTAAAGATTTTATTCAGTTTAAAGCTTCACTTCTATTTGAAGATTCTAAAAACGATCCTATAAAGAAGGCAGACACTATTAGAGACATCATTAATAGTATTGCTAAAATTCCAGACCGTATTAAACGAGAAGTTTATATCCAAGAATGTTCAAGAATTATGGATATTAGCGAAGGCGTACTATTTAGCACACTCGCGCAACTTACTCAAAAAGAGGCTAACGATCAAGCTAAACAGCAGCAGAAACCACAACAAGCGTTTGAAATTATTAAACATGAACAGCCTGTAAAAAAGGTGGATATACAATACGTTTTAGAACGAAAAATTATCGAAATACTCCTACTCTATGGTAATAAAACCGAAGATTTTGAAGATCTTGTTTTAAAAGAAAACGATAAAGGTGTTTTAGTTTCAGAACAAGTAATACACCAAACTAAAGTGTTTGAAAAAGTATTTCTAGACTTGCAGGACGATGAGATGGAATTTTCTAACGAACAGTTTAAAAACCTGTATTACAAGATTATTGAAACGCTAAATCAAAATCCAGAATTCTCATCAGAGCAATTTATTAATAATACAGATGATGAAATCAATAATGAAATTACTACTATTTTAATGGAAGATGAGCGTTATTTTCTATCAGATTGGAATAGAAAAGATATTTATCCTAAGTTAAAAACAGACAGCGTAGCGCAACTAGTTAGTGAAACTATTTTAAGTCTACGTTGCCACTTAATAGATAAAAAAGTTATTGGTTTCCAACAACAAACCTTAGAGAATAAAAACGAAGTAAATAAAAGTATACTAGAAGAAGTAAAAGACTATTCTGGTTTAAAAATGTTGTTATCTAGAAAATTAAATCGTGTATTATAGTTGCATAGTATTAGATTGATTTACTAAATCTACTAAATTATCTACCTTCAACTTTTTCATTAATCGTGCTTTATAAGTACTTACCGTTTTTTCATTAATTTGAAGTTCTTTAGCAATATCTTTATTACGCTTACCAGAAGCTAATAATTTTAACACTTCTACTTCTCTTGTAGATAATTTTTTATAAAACGAACTTCCGTTAATTCCTTTAGAGTCTTTATTTAAACGCTGCAATAAAGAATCGCTTAAATACATACCGTCTTTATAAACTTTTAAAATAGCCTCTCTAATAGTAATTATTCCAGCGGTTTTTGGTATAAATCCATCTGCTCCAGCTTTAATAGAACTTACAGCATATACATCTTCAGATTGAGAACTAAACATAATAACTTTAGTATCTGGAAATTCACTTTTAATACGTCTAATTGCGGTTAGACCGTTAAGTTTGGGTAAATCTATCTCTGTTAATACGATATCAACAGGTGTGTTTTTGAGAAATTCGAAGATAGCCTCTCCATTATTAACACTACCTACAAACTTTATATCACGTGTTACGTTAAATACAAGTTCTAGACCTTTGCTAACAATAGGATGCTGATCAACAACTAGAAGTTTGACCATAGTTTTATAAGTTTTGTTTTATATTTTAAGGTATCAAACTTAAATATAAAAACATAAATGTAACAGCACTACAAAGGTACGAAATATTATAGTACTAATAGTGATTACTTATATTCACTAGGGATTTCGCAAACAGGAATTGGTATCATCTTGTGTTTATTAGAGTTATTATAACGTTTATAAATATTAAAGACTTCTTTTTCTCTTCCAGTTAACTCTTTTTCTGTAATACCATTCTCACTTTTTAACATTGCCCACTCTAATTCTGGATACGAAGCACCTATTTGGTCTTCATCACTTCTAGCATCTCCAAAAAGACCATCGCTTGGAGCAGCTTTCATTATAGAAACTGGAACTTTAAGAAAATCACCTATTCCATAAACCTCACTTTTTAGTAAATCTGCAATTGGGCTTAAATCTACTCCTCCATCTCCATATTTAGTATAAAAACCAACACCAAAATCTTCAACTTTATTTCCTGTTCCAGCTACTAACAAACCTAACAATCCTGCATGATAGTATAATGTAGTCATTCTTAAGCGTGCTCTAGTATTAGCCAATGCCATATCTACAATTGCTTGTTCTCCCTCTAAAGAAACTTCTGTTTTAAACTCTTCAAAAACAGGAGTTAAATCTGCTTGTATATCACTAACGTTTGGAAAACGCGCTTTTAATTGTTTAATATGTTCTTGCCCTCTAGAAACATGACTTGCAGCTTGATGAATTGGCATTTCTACACATAAAACCTTTAATCCGGTTTTAGCACATAATGTAGAAGTTACTGCAGAGTCTATTCCGCCAGAGATTCCAACAACAAATCCATTAACCTTTGCGTTATTAGCATAGTCTTTTAACCAATTAACAATATGATTTACCACCTTTTCTGTTTCCATTTTTTGAAGTATTTAAAACAAAGAATAGTACCTTTGCCTAACAAAAATAAAGCAAACACTTTAGGAATAAAAATGAAACACCTTTTGAAACCTATTTATTTTATAATAATCTCTTTTTTAAGTATCCTTTCTTGTGAAAAGGAAGATAAAACTGAAGCTGAAATTTCTAAAATAAACATTGAGTTTACTATTGAAAGATTTGACAAAGCTTTTGCTCAAGCTACTCCTGAAGAGCTACCAAAATTAAAGAAAGCATATCCTTTTATGTTTGCAAAAAAGTATGGAGATTCTTTTTGGTTACAGCAAATGAAGGATACTTTACAATTAGAATTGCAAAGCGAAACTATTAAAAAGTATAAAAATTTAAATACTGAGAAAACAGAAATAGAATCTTTATTTAAACACTTAAAATATTATTTCCTTGAGTTTAGCACGCCAAGAATAGTTAGTGTAGCCTCAGATGTTGATTATAGAAATAAAGTTATTGTAACAGATACTATAGTAATATTACCATTAACTAATTATTTAGGTGGAGACCATTATTTCTATCAAGGTATTCAAGAATATATAGCAAAAGACTTAAAACCAGAATTTATGGTAGTTGATATCGCTAACAAATACGCTAAACATTTCACCTTCCAACAGCGTAGAAAAACTTTTTTAGACGATTTAATTTACGAAGGAAAACTTTTATACTTTAAAGATAAGGTAATTCCGTTTAAAACTAATGCACAAAAACTAAATTACACAGAAGATCAATACAACTGGTCAAAAGCTAATGAGGAATATATTTGGCGCTATTTTGTAGATAAAGAAATACTTTATAGTACAGATACAAAACTGCCAAATCGCTTTATTAATCCAGCACCATTCTCTAAGTTTTATCTAGAACAAATAGATAGCGAATCTCCAGGCGAAATTGGGAAATATATTGGCTGGCAAATAGTACGCCAATATATGGATAAGAATACAATCTCTTTTAAACAAATGCTAACAAAAAGCGCAGAAGAAATATTTGATAACGCAAATTATAAACCAAGAAGATAATGGCAAATATAAAATCTAAAATCACTTTAAACGTAGAATTAGACGAAAATAGAGTACCAGAAAAAATTAACTGGACAGCACAAGATGGTGGGATTACAAATGCAGATGCTAAGGCGATGATGCTTTCTGTTTGGGATAGTGCAGCTCAAGAATCATTACGTATCGATTTATGGACAAAAGACATGCCTGTAGATGAGATGAAAGTATTCTTTCATCAAACTTTAGTTGCTATGAGTAGTACTTTTAATCGTGCAACACAAGATGAAAAAATGACTGCTACAATGAAAGATTTTTGTGATTATTTTGCTGAAAAA
>NZ_JALZVX010000181.1 GCF_023299985.1 Lacinutrix sp.
AAGAAAAATGTAGATGTATTTGCTCCTGGAGCTCAAATATATTCTACATTCCCTGAGAATAAATATGAAACTATTGGTGGAACCTCTATGGCTTCTCCTGCTGTTGCTGGTGTTGCTGCTTTAGTTTGGTCTCAATATCCAAAATTAAAAGCTGCTCAAGTAAAACAAATTATTATGGATTCTGGATTAGCAATAAACACGAAAGTTACTGTTGGTGGAAATGGAGATGATGTTAGACCATTTGGAGATTTAACTAAATCTGGTAAAATGGTAAATGCTTATAATGCGTTAATTATGGCTTCTCAAATCTCTAAGTAATTCAATTTATAGATTATAAAAAACCTCAACAAATTAATGGTTGAGGTTTTTTTTTGAATAAATGTGACTTTATGTTTTAATTCCGTTTTATTTTTCGATGTAAAGAAAATAAACAGTATACTTTTCAGAAGTAAAGTAGAAGTTGTTGTTTTGATTAATTTAAATTAATAAGTTTTTATATGCCTTTTCGAAACATTTCTATATTCTTTTTAACGCTTTTATTATTAAATTTAAATTCATGTAAACCATCTTATCATGCCATTAATTTAACAAATACTTCGTTTAAAAATGTTAAAGATTTTTCTGAAGAAGATTTAAAAAGTTGGCATTTAAAAGATACAAAAAAGGATAACTTACCTGGTATTAGTTTAGAAAGAGCATATATAGAACTATTAAAAAACCGTAAAGCCGATACTATTATTGTTGCTGTATTAGATTCTGAAATTAATATTAATAATAAGGCTTTAAAACCGCAGATTTGGGTTAATAAAAATGAAATACCTGATAATGGAATTGATGATGATGCTAATGGCTATATTGATGATGTACATGGTTGGAATTATATAGGTACCAAAGAAAACGATAGCGTTGTATTTTCTAGCTTTGCATTTACACGTGTAATAGAAAAATATGATTCTAAATATAAAAACAGTTCCAGAAATAATATTCCAGAAATAGAAAAAAAACACTTTGACAATTACAAAAGAGCAATAGTCGCTTTTAACAAAGAACTTGAATACAGGAAAGGTAATCTTGCTCAATATAACAGAATACAAGGAAAGTATAAAAAAGCTACAGAAACTCTAAACCGTTATTTTTCTGATAACAACTATAGTATAGCACAGCTAGACTCCTTAGATGCTATTGTTATTGATGAGGAAGAGAAAAAGTATATTTCATACATGAAATATTACTTAAAATATGATATTAACGATTATACTATAAATAGAGGAAAAAGCAGTGAACAAAAAATTATCAACCAAAACCTAAACGTAAAACATAATGGTAAATACCATACCAAAGATGATGCAAATGATTTAAACGATTTTCCTTATGGAAATAATCAAGTAAATGGTATAGCTAATTTTCCTCACGGCACTGAAATGGCATCTGTAATAGCTGCTAATAGAAATAATAACGATGTTAAAGGTATTATTACTAGCACAGTAAAAATTATGTGTTTAAACACTTCTACAGCAGGAGATGAATACGATAAAGATATTGCCTTAGCCATTCGTTATGCGGTAGATAATGGCGCTAAGGTTATAAATATGAGTTTTAGTAAAGCCTTTTCTCTTCATCCAGAATGGGTAAAAGACGCTATATTATATGCAGAAAGTAAAAATGTAATAATAGTAACATCTGCTGGAAACAATAATATAAATTTAGATAATGATTATGACTATCCTAACGATAGAATGGATAATGGATTAGAGTATGCTAATAATTTTTTAAAAATTGGGTCGACTACTCATAAATTAGATTCAACATTGATAAGTAGGTTTTCTAATTACGGTAAAAATGAAGTAGATATTTTTGCTCCAGGTTCCAATATCAATTGTTTAACATGGAACAAAACGACATCGGATTCAGGAACATCATTATCCTCAGCTGTTGTCTCAGGAGTAGCTGCTTTAATTTTTTCGTACTATCCAGACTTAACAGCTGCAGAGGTTAAAACTATTATTATGGAATCTGGTCTTTCACTAGACCTTATGGTTAACAAACCTTCTTATGAGGATGAGAAAGAAAAAGTGCCTTTTAATACGCTTTCTAAATCTGGGAAAATTGTAAACGCTTATAATGCGTTACTAATGGCTTCTCAAATATCTAAGTAATTCAATTTATAGATTATAAAAAACCTCAACGATTGTTGAGGTTTTTTTATGGTTTTTTGAGAACTAAATTTACATTAATCATTTACACAAAAGTTGTTGTTTTTACTTAAACAGAATTCTATTCGTATTCATTAATACCATATAATACTTGTTTCATTTTACTGCCGTTTATTTCTACAGGTTTGTATGCTGTATTAAATTTATCGATACTGGTTTTTATGTTTTCTTTCAAGGTTTTATATTCAGAAGGTATTTTAGTAGCACATTGTTGTTCGTTTTCATAACTATTTAGCATGATACCAAATTTTTCGTAAAACTTTGCGCCTTGATCTATATGCGAATTATATTGCGTAATAAATTGTAACAATCTATCGATTGGGAATTCTAAGTTTATTTGCATTTTATGTGCCTTGTAACGTTGAGAATCGTCATTAATTACTTTATTTAACTCTTCTAAATAACCATTAAGGTTTTCACGCACCAAATCCCAATCGTCACTATTTCTACATTCTTTTAAAGGTGTTTTATATTTAATAGGTTTTGTAAAATCTAAAAATAACTGCTCTAATTCTTTAATAATATTATCGTTACTTTTTTGTAAAAAAGCAGTTTCAAAATAGATGGTATTTAAATCGTTGTGCATACGCAAGGTAAAGTCTAAAATACATTCTACATCTTTTAAACTTGCTTCCTTTTCTGCTTTACTAGAACTAGTAGTATTAAATAACGATACAAAAGAATGTAATACAGACGTATAAATGTTGTCTCCCAAAATACTAGATAAACTAAATCCAGCCTTTTTATCCTGTTTACTATTAATAACATCTTTCATTTTTGCAAACTCAGGATAATGGTTTGGGTTGCTTAAATTATTAATCTCATTAAAGGTGGCTACAGAAGAAAAATGATGGTCTAAGCTTAGTGTTTTCTCATATAATATTTTAATAATCTGTAAGCCTTTTAAGTAGCGTATTTTACTAATGTCAGTAGCTTCGGATAGTGCACTAAGTCTAAGTTTTTCTTTAAGCTGTTCTTTTTTTATTAAAAGAGATACTAGAGCATCTGTAGTGTTTTCAAGCTTTAAGTTTTTTGAAATAGTACTTAATGCATTATAGGTGTCTTTATTTTTAATAGTATACACTTCTGTTATAGCATTAATTTCTGTAATTAATTCTGTAACAATTGTATCTATTGTTTTATTAGGCTTGCTATTTGCATAACAATAATCACTAGCAAATACAAGCAAAATAGATATTGTAAATTTTGCAAGATGTATCATGTCTATTCTAATTTAATAGTTATTGTAATAGTCTCTTTAGTTATTTGTATTGGGTAATTACCTTTAGCAAGTTTTGTAACTTGCTCAGGTGTTTTTAAACTAGATTTTATTTCTTTTTCAAGAACAAAATTCTCGTCCATTACAAATACTAATTCGTTTACCTTAAAAACGTCGTCTAATTGCTTTCCAAAAATTTTAACTTCGTCTTCTTTAGTTATTTTGGTTCTGTCTATAATTAAGGTAACTGTATTATCTTTATTATAAGTTGCTGTTGTGTTTGTTTGCGACTTATTGCTATTTACATTAAATGTACAAATACCACCAGGTCTTAAACAGTCTGTGTATTTCCCAAACTTTAATTCGGTATTTATTGCTGTTTTTTCTTCTGTTCTTTTTTCTGTTCTTTTTTCTTGAGAAAAAGCAATAGAAATTGTGCACAGTAAAACTATGTAAATGATTTTTTTCATGTTCTTGGTATTATAAAACAGCAGGAATAAATCCTACTGTTTTAATTTATTAATTCAAGAATTATTCTTTATTTTTATTATTAAAAAAAGTTAAACCGATAATAATTGCAGATGAAATTATTGTCTCTTTTAAATATAGTCTATCTAATAAAAGGTATGTTATCAAATTTACTACACCAACAATGATTACAATAATGATAATTGATTTTAATAATACTTTTTTCATAATTTTTGATTTATTTATTGATTTATTTATTGATTTATTACGGGAACATACTAATAACAGAGTTAGCTACACCTGTAGAAACTACTGCTGTTCCATATGCAACTTGACCTAGGCCAGGAATGATGTTTACAGCTAAAGCGCCTATAGCACCAGCTGCTGCACCTACAGCATCTGCTTCAGCAGTTGCGACAATTGAATCCCATGCACAGCTCCAGCAAATTTTTGAATTTTGTGTTTTACGTCCAATTAAATCGTTCCATTTAGTTAAATTACTATTCCAGTATTCAACACTATATAAAATTGTACTCGCAAAAGTGTACACTACATATTTATCATTATCTTCCAACAAATCAACTTGTTGCGAAGTAATAAAACGGTTAATTTTAGAATTAAAATCTTTAATATCTGTCGAATTTTTTATAATTATATCAATGTCATTAAATGCTTTATTTAATTCATTCGACATCTTTTTAGAAGAATTCATATATTCTGGAATTGTTGAGTTATTCTCTTCTAGGATTGAGGTTAACAATACATTAATTGTGTTTGATTTGTTACTCCCTAATTTAGCTTTAGAAATTCTATCACCTAAAACTTCTTTAATCGCTTGAGAAGCATCTAGTTTTGTTATTGTATTGTTTTTAGAAGATTTTAATTGGTTAAAAATATTTTCGACTTCATTATTGTGTTCTAGACCAATATATTCAAAGTCTTTAAAAGTTAACCTCTCCTGAGCACCAAGATTAAAACTTACCAACATCACCAAAGCTAAGGTAATAAATGACATTACATTTTTTAAATTTTTCATTTTTATTATATTTTAAATAAGATTTACCTACTCTATTCGTTTTTCGGTGTAACACGGCTTTTTAAAGTGTATAAGCTTAACACTCTTAAAACAAACCTGTATTTAATCTTATTTAAAATTGTGAGATTCTTCGACTCCAAATATATTCGGAATGCTCTAAATGACATTATTTATGTATCTTTGTTAAGATTTAAACGCAAGTTTATTTCGGTTTTAGCGAACCACGAGAGCCTTTACCTAGTAGAGGCTTTCTCTATTTTTATTATTAACTA
>NZ_JALZVX010000182.1 GCF_023299985.1 Lacinutrix sp.
TTTAAAACAGGTAATTTTGAAAGACGACCAATTGAAGGTTTAGTAAAGTTTCACACTAGTTAAGTCAAAAAATAATGTAACAATAAAAAATCCCACTAATTTAGCGGGATTTTTTATTGCAAAGTATTTTAAATCTATTTAACAGCAATCATACTAATTTCAACATTTACAAATTTTGGTAAGTTTGCCACTTCAACTGTTTCTCTAGCAGGAGCAGAGGCTTCGTTGAAATACTGTCCATAAACAGTATTTATTGCTGCAAAATTATGCATATCACTAATAAATATAGATGATTTTATTACGTTTTCAAAAGTCATGTCTGCAGCTGCTAAAACCGCTTTCATGTTTTCCATAACCTGTTTTGTTTCTGTTGAGATATCATCCATAACCAATTCTCCGGTTTCTGGATGCAGAGCTATTTGTCCAGAAGTATATAAAGTATTTCCGCTTAAAACAGCTTGATTATATGGTCCAATAGGAGCAGGAGCATGTTTGGTCGTGATTATTTTTTTCATTAGTAGAGTTGTTTTTTATTTTTTATGAAAGCAGAAATTTAAATTATTCAAGAAATTAAGTTTAAGTAATTACAATAAATTAAAGTCTTTGATCTGGTTGCAGTCGTTTTTCGTATTTTAAATCCTTTAATATATTAGACTTAATACCAATAAAGAAATTCCAAGAACTTCTAGTACTAAAAGGGATCCAACTAAAATCCATACGCCAGCTTAATAAATCTCTTCCAAAACGTAATTGAGTGTATGTGAAACCTTGGTTTTTAAAATCGTAACCAGACGAGCCTCCAATACTCCAACGTGGTGAGATTTCTATATCGCCAGAAAACATAAGAGAATGAGATGAGATCTCATTTTGACGTTGCGAATTAGAGTAATTTACTGCATAAGCCAATCTAAAATCCCAAGGTACTGAGTAGCTATAGAGGTCACTCTTTTCTTCCTCTTCATCATCGTCATCTTCTTCATAACGCTGGTCTGCAAAATCTTGAGAGCGTCCAAATAAATCATCATCTCGACCACCACTATCTAGTGTTTCATTTCTACTTCGTTGGCTTGTATTAGATTTTTTATTGCCTTTACTATTTAAACTATAACCTAAGGTAAGATTAGCACTTGTTAATCTAAATAAGCTTCCACCATTATTAATATTAAACTCGTCTACCTTTCTATTATTGTTATCAAGCGCATAAGGATCTAGAGTGGCACCAAAATTCACATTCATTTTATTGTCAAATAACTGTGTGCCACCACTCATTCTTACAGGACTAAAACGCAAAGAATCTCCAGCAAGATTATAAGACGTTGAAAAGTTTAAATTATTTAATAGTATAATTTTTTTAGCTTCGGTTTTAGTACTATCTCTGTCTCTAACTTTAGCTTCAATATTGTTGCTAAGAGACATGCCTATTGAGCTAGAATAAATTTGATTAGGTGCACCAAAAAGGCTTCCTTCAAAACGAGAAAAATCTTCTTCACGTACGGTATCTCCATTAATATCTGTTACATCGTAAGTATCATAAAACCTATCGAAAGCTGGATTAACATTATAACTAACACTTGGCCGCATAACATGTCTAATGGCTTTTATTTTTTTATTTTCTCCTTCTTTTTCTAGTGGAAAAAAACCATAAATAGTTGTACCAACACTAGCTCCAAAATTATAAGTTCTGTAAGCATCAAAACCAGTAACATCTTCTGTTACAACTTCAAAATTTTCATTATCAAAGAAACGATCAATTGTATTTAAAGTCCAAGTTTCATCAAAGTTAGCACTAGCGCTTACACTAAAATAATTAAATAGCTTAAAATTTGTAGTTACTGGTATCGAGTGTTGCATTCCTATTCTAGCATCATCAAACATTTCACTTTTAAAAAACAAAGAATCTGTAGTTTGTATTCTGTTTTCTCCTCTTAGATTATACTGTAAATTTATATTTTGAATAATACCTTTTTTAGATCCAACTTTAGGTTCAAAAGGATAAATACGACCTACACTAGCTTGTAAAGTAGGTAAGGTTAAATTTATTTGTTCTGTTTGTGTGTTTTGAGAATGTGTAGCAGTTACACTCATATTAATTTGTGGCTCTCCTTCAAAAGTTTTAGAATAAGATATAGAAGATGCTAATGTGTTATTTAAAAAACTAGCTGTATTAACTTGGTTTTGAGATTGCTGGAAAAAATTACTACTTCCTAAGTTTACAGATGCAGAGAACCGTGAACTTGGGTTAGATTTAGTATCTTGAGAATGAGACCAACGCAAATTGTATATAGTTGTTTTAGAAAAATCGGGAAAGCCACGTTCGCTAGTTAATAAATTCTCGTATTTAAAACTTAAACGACCATTATACTTGTAGCGTACTTTATAATTATTTTCCAAACGTATACCGTAACTTCCATTTGTATAGTAGTCTCCCAAAACTGCTAAATCAACATAATCATTTATAGCAAAGTAATAACCTCCATTTTGTAAAAAGTAACCACGATCGTTTTGCTCTCCAAAAGTAGGGAAAATAACACCAGAGGTTTGCTTTTTATTTAGTGGAAAAAAGGCAAAAGGAACAATAAGAGGCGTAGGCACATTGTAAACATAAAATCGAGCAGAACTTGCTACAATTTTTTTGTTTGGTACTAATTTAGCTTTATCTATTAAGAAATAATATTCTGGATCGTCATCGTCTTCTGCAGTAGTAATACGCATTTTGCTTAAAAAGTAAACCGAATCATTTTCTTTTTTAGAACGCTCAGACCTAATTTTCATGTCGTCTTGTTCTGTGTTAGAATTAAAAATTATGGCTTTTTTATTTTGAAAATTAAAAATCATAGAATCTGGTTCTATAACATTATCACCTTGAGTAAAAACAGGTCTTTGAGAATATTCGCCTAAAGAATCTTTTATTCTACCTGCATAAATTAAATTCTTACTATAATCTATAATTACAGAACCAGCAGTAATTTGTAAATCTGTATAATTAACTTTAGCTTCATTATACAAATACATTTTCTGCTCTTTCCTATCAAAAGCATTATAATCTTTCGCAGAGTATGTAACAATATCTTGTAAAAGTGCTTGTTTGGGTTTTATAGAATCTATTTCTGTAGAATCGGTTTCTATTACATTTAAAAGTTCTTCCGTAGGAATAGTAATAACTTCTTCTGTTTTTGGAGAAGGCACAGCAGGTTTAGCCTCTTTTTGTTTAGGAATTTCAATACTTTTATCATTACCATCTACTTGGGCAAAGCTAAATGTGTTGATAAACACTGTAAAACTTAGGGCAATAAGTATATGTATTTTATTTGTATGCAATGCTTTTGTATGTATTTTTGCTAAAGTATGGCTCGATATTTGAATTCACAATATTACATATATTTTTTATGAATAATTTATTATATTAATATAAAAACAAATCCATACTAAACACTTTTAAAACTGGTTATATCATTATGCAAACGAAACTAAAAACACTTTTCGTATTAATTATAATAACATTAACACTATCGTTAGCTGCAAATGCACAAGCAGAATCGGATAAATTTATTGTAGTATTAGATGCTGGACATGGTGGTGAAGAACCAGGAAAAGTTGCTAACTCTGGTATTAAAGAAAAAGATATTACTTTAAAAATAATACTAGAAGTTGGTAAAGAATTAGAAAAAAACAATAACATAAAAGTAGTCTATACTAGGAAAGCAGATGTATTTGTAGATTTATTTAAAAGAGGAAAAATAGCAAATAATGCTAATGCAGATTTATTTGTTTCTGTGCACTGTAATGCTCATAATTCTCAAGCCTCTGGTTCTGAAACTTATGTGTTAGGTTTACATAGAAATAAAACTAATTTTGAAGTTGCAAAAGCTGAAAACTCTGTTATATTTCTTGAAGAAAATTACGAGGAGAATTATGGAGGGATTGACCCTAATTCTCCTGAATCATTTGTAGGTCTTACAATAATGCAGGAAGAATATTTAGATCAAAGTATCCTTTTAGCTAAAAATATTCAAGACAATTTTACTAATAAATTAAAACGCAAAAATAGAGGTGTTAAGCAAGCTGGCTTTATTGTCTTACATCAAACTGTAATGCCAAGTGTATTGGTCGAATCTGGATTTATAACTAATAAAAATGAAGGAAAATATCTTAATTCAAAAAAAGGTCAAACTGAAATTGCTTCTGCTATTTCAAAGGCAATCTTAAAATATAAAAAAACTATAGATATAAGTTTCAATAATGAAACAGTTTTTAATGAAACAGACAAAGTTGACGAAATTGTAATTCCTTCCGAAGAAAGAAATATACCAAACACCATTTTTAAAGTACAAATTGCAGCAGGTCCTAAAAAACTAGCTCCAAAATCGTATAACTTTAAAGGCTTAAAAGAAGTCTTTCGCGAAAAAGAAAGTAAGTTATATAAATACTTTTTTGGTTACACTTCAGACATAAATAAAATTCAGCAAATGCAAAAGGAAGCTAAGAAAAAAGGGTTTAAAAGCGCTTTTATTGTAGCTTACAGAGATGGAGAACGTATTAGTTTAGAAAAAGCCTTAAATAGTACTTCTAAATAGCATTTTTCTAAGTATATTTATTTTATTTTTGTCACCAATTTTAACACTTTCATTTTGAAAATATCTAGAGAAATCAAAACAGCCATATTGGCAATTGCAGGAATAGCATTATTTATTTTCGGTTTTAGTTATTTAAAAGGAAAAAACCTTTTAGACGATTCTATTATTATTTATGCTAAATATGATAATGTAGAAGGTTTAAAACCATCAACTCCTGTAACTATAAATGGTTATGCCATAGGTAAAGTTTTAGATATTTATTTTGAAGATGAGAGCTCTGGTGTTTTAATTGTAAAAATGGATGTAGATACACGTTTTAAATTCTCTAACAATAGTAAGGCAGAACTGTTTCAAAATGGATTTATTGGCGGAAAAGCTGTACAAATTATTCCTGCTTATGATGATGCTCCAGATGCTAAAAATGGAGATTATCTTGCCAGTAAAACTAAAGAAGGCATGATGGAACTTGTTAATGAGCGTTTAACACCATTACAAGAAAAAATAGAAAAGGTTATGAGTGAAACCGACACTTTATTGGTTGGTTTTAATAATACTTTCGATGCTAAAGCACAAGCAGATTTAAAAAATAGTATAGCAAGTTTAAATGCTACAGTAAATAGTTTTAATGCAACAGCAAAATCTTTAAATAGTTTAATAGACACTAATAAATCTAAATTAGATAATACACTAGCAAATTTTGAAGCTACTTCAGGAAATCTTTCTACAATGACAGATAAAATGGCACAAGTAGATATTGCAAAAACAGTTAAAGATTTGCAAGCAACTATTAAAAAGTTCGATAATGTAATGGCTAGTGTAGAAAATGGAAAAGGCTCTATTGGTAAGCTATTAAAAGACGAAAAACTATACGAAAATCTCTCAGGAGCTTCAAAACAAATGGAAGAATTACTAGAGGATATGAAATTAAACCCTAAACGTTATGTTCATTTTTCATTATTTGGAAAAAAAGCAAAACAATATGATGCAGAAGGGAATGAAATAAAAGATAAAAAATAATATTAGCCTAATTATGAATTACTTACCAAACATACTATTTGCCATTATTCTTATTGCTGGTATTGGTTATTTTGCAAGAAATGTAAAAAAACTATTTCGTAACATTAAGTTGGGTAAAGACTTTAATGTAAGCGATAATAAACCACAACGCTGGAAAAACATGGCTATGATAGCGATTGGGCAAAGCAAAATGGTAAAACGCCCTGTATCTGGCTTTTTTCACATTATAGTTTACGTTGGTTTTGTAATTATAAACATAGAAGTTTTAGAAATTATTATCGATGGTCTTTTTGGTACACATCGTATAGGTCTTAGTATTTTACCAGAATCTATTTATGGGTTTTTAATAGGCTCTTTCGAAATTCTAGCTGCTCTAGTATTTGTAGCAGTTGTTGTTTTCTGGATTAGAAGAAACGTAATAAAACTAAAACGTTTTATGAGTGCCGAAATGAAAGGATGGCCTAAAAGCGATGGTAATATTATTCTCTATTTTGAAATGGTATTAATGACCTTGTTTATAGTAATGAATGCTACAGACAGTTCTTTTCAAGCCTTAGACTCAGGAAATGTAATCAGTCAATTTGTTTCTCCATTATTTGGTGATAATCCC
>NZ_JALZVX010000183.1 GCF_023299985.1 Lacinutrix sp.
GTACTGAAGACGGGACTTGAACCCGTACGTCCTAATGGACATTGGATTTTAAGTCCAACGTGTCTACCAATTCCACCACTTCAGCTTGGTATATTTTAAGAAAATTTCTCAGAGCGAAAGATGGGATTTGAACCCACGACCTCCACCTTGGCAAGGTGATGCTCTACCCCTGAGCTACTTTCGCAGTCTTTTATATAAACTAACAATATTACTATTGCGGTTGCAAATTTAAGTCTTTTTTACAAATACCAAAGTCTTTTTGTGAAAATTATTAAATATTTTTTTAAGCCTTTTGAGTCTTAATTAACATGCGCTTAATTTCATTTAATTTCATTAATGCTTCAACAGGTGTAAGTGTATCAATATCAGTTAATAATATCTCTTTCTTAATTTGAACTAATAACGGATCGTCTAAATTAAAGAAGCTTAATTGCATTTCATCCTTTATAGATTTTACTTTATCTGTAAGCTCTTCGCTTGAATGCGATTGTTCTAATTTTTTTAAAATCTTATTTGCGCGATGTAGTACTTGTTGTGGCATTCCTGCTAATTTTGCAACGTGAATTCCAAAACTATGTTCGCTTCCGCCTTGAACTAACTTTCTTAGAAAAAGCACATTGTCTTTTAATTCTTTTACAGAAACATTGAAATTTTTAATACGTCTAAATGTTTCTGTCATTTCATTTAACTCATGATAATGGGTAGCAAACAACGTTTTTGCTTTTGCTGGATGCTCATGAAGGTACTCACTAATTGCCCAAGCTATAGAAATACCATCGTAGGTACTTGTACCTCTTCCAATTTCATCTAAAAGAATTAAGCTCCTTTCGGACATGTTATTAAGAATAGATGCTGTTTCGTTCATTTCTACCATAAACGTAGATTCTCCCATAGAAATATTATCACTTGCTCCTACTCTTGTGAAAATTTTATCTACTAAACCAATTCGTGCGCTTTTAGCTGGCACAAAACTACCTATTTGTGCTAACAAAACGATAAGTGCAGTTTGACGTAGTATAGCAGATTTACCAGACATGTTTGGCCCAGTAATCATTATTATTTGTTGAGAAGTTCTGTCTAAAAATAAATCGTTAGCAATATATGCTTCGCCTATTGGAAGCTGCTTTTCTATTACTGGATGGCGACCTTGTGTTATTTCTAAATCGTGAGAATTATCTAATATTGGGTATATGTATTTGTTATCTTTTGCTAATTGTGCAAAACCAGATAAGCAGTCTAATTTCCCAATTAAATGTGCGTTTTGTTGCACAGCTTTTATATATTGATGCATCCAAGTAACTAACTCTGAGAATAATTGTTGCTCGATGGCAAGTATTCGCTCTTCTGCTCCTAAAATCTTTCCTTCGTATTCTTTTAATTCTTCGGTTATATAACGTTCTGCATTTACTAATGTTTGTTTTCTAATCCATTCTTCTGGCACTTTATCTTTGTGCGTATTTCGTACTTCTATATAATAACCAAAAACATTATTTGAGGCTATTTTTAGGGATGTAATTCCTGTGCTTTCACTTTCTCGCTTCAACATTTGATCGAGATAATTTTTTCCTGAACTTGAAAGTCCTCTAAGCTCATCTAACTCAGCAGAAAAACCTTCAGCGATAGTATTTCCTTTTAAAACATTTACAGGCGCTTCCTCATTTAATGTTTGCTCAATTTTATCTCGAAGCACATCGCAACTCTGTAAAGTATCTCCAATAATTTTTAAAGATTCATTATCGCTATTTGAGGATAAAGACTTAATTGGATTAACAGCCTCTAAAGAGTTTTTAAGTTGAATAACTTCTCTAGGACTTACCTTTCCTGTAGCTACTTTAGATATTAATCGCTCTATATCTCCAATACTTTTAATGTGATCTTGAATTTTTTGATGCACACTTTTATTACTACTAAAGAAAAACACAACTTCGTGACGCTGTTTTATTTTTTTTATATTCTTTAATGGTAGTGCTAACCAACGTTTTAATAAACGCCCACCCATTGCTGAACTCGTTTTATCGATTACGTTAAGCAAGGTTACAGCATTATTATTCGTAGAATTATAGAGTTCTAAATTTCTAATGGTAAAACGATCCATCCACACATATTCATCTTCTGCAATTCTTGAAACTGAAGTAATATGTTGTAATTTATTGTGTTGTGTTTCTGCAAGGTAATGTAGTATAGAGCCTGAAGCTATTATACCTTCGTTTAAATCTTCTATTCCAAAACCTTTTAACGACTTTGTATTAAAATGCTTTAGTAAAGTTTCGTTTGCATAATCTGTTTGGTATACCCAATCTTCTAAATTAAAAGTATGAAAATCGCTTCCAAAACTTTCATTAAAATGCACTCGTTTTTGCTTAGACACAAGCACCTCACTTGGGTTAAAGTTTTGCAGTAATTTATCTATGTATTCTAGATTACCTTGACTTGTTAGAAATTCACCTGTAGAGATATCTAAAAAGGAAACTCCAATAGTTATTTTACCAAAGTAAACAGAACATAAAAAATTGTTTGTTTTAGACTGAAGTACTTCGTCGTTAAGTGCAACACCTGGAGTCACCAACTCTGTAACACCACGTTTTACAATATTTTTAGTTTGTTTTGGGTCTTCTAACTGGTCGCAAATAGCTACACGCTCTCCAGCTTTAACTAATTTAGGTAAATACGTGTTTATAGAATGATGCGGAAAACCGGCAAGTTCTATTTCACTTTCGCTTCCTGCTCCTCTTTTTGTTAAGGTGATACCCAGAATTCCGGCTGCTTTTATAGCATCGCTTCCAAAAGTTTCATAAAAATCACCAACACGAAATAATAATAAAGCATCAGGATACTTTGCTTTTATAGCATTGTACTGCTTCATTAAAGGTGTTACTTTTTTCGTTTTTGCTGTCAAAGAATTCAGTTTTTAAGTAAGTTTGCAATGTAACTAAATATTGATTTTTTT
>NZ_JALZVX010000184.1 GCF_023299985.1 Lacinutrix sp.
CTAAAAAACCTTGAGTAATATATAGGGTTGTTGTTTTTAGTTTTTCGGTTATTGTTGTTTGGGTAGTATCCCAATTTACATTTGCACGACGGTAATAATCGTCTGTTTTTATGCATTGTCTAACATCTAACCATGTATTGGTTAAATGCATTTGATTTAAATAATGACTAATAATAGTTGTAGAGACAAGTTCTCCATATCCAATAACTTGGTCGTAAATAAAATTATAATTAGGCGATTTGTTACTTTTAAAAAACTGTAATAATTCATTAAAAAGTTTTTCTACAGTAACAAAAACAGTATGTTGTTGGTTTTCAAACAAATTTATCATAATCTCTTTATGATAGTTTTTTATTGTTTCTAACTCGGCTTTAAATGTATTACTCTCATTTAAATACTTATCTATTACGGTTTCTAACGCGTTTGTAGTTTTTCCCATTGCAGATACTACAATAAGCGTATTTTTGTGTCCTACTTTTTCAAGTACTTTTACAACATTCTTTACTCCATTAGCATCTTTAACAGAAGCGCCTCCAAACTTAAATACTCTCACTATATATTGTTTAAATAATTTTTAATCCCGTTTTCATTTAAATGTACAACATCCCAATCACGTTTTACATCTGCTCCTTTTTGTTCGTAAAAATTAATTGCTGGTTCGTTCCAATCTAAAACCTCCCAACTTATACGTTTTACACCTATTTTATTTCCATGTTTTACAACTTTATTTAATAGCGCAGAACCTAATCCGCTTCCTCGCATATTCTCTTTTACAATTAAATCTTCAAGATGAAGCACCTCTCCTTTCCATGTAGAATAGCGTTTATATACTAATGCTACACCAACAATTTCTGAGTCTGTTTCTGCAACAAAACATGTAAATTTTGGTTGTTTACCATAACCATCTTCTTCAAGATTATTAATAGTAACCTCAACTGCATCTGGCTCTTTTTCAAAAACAGCAAGCTCTATGATTAGGTCATGAACGCTTTTCATATCTTTTTTTGTGGCTAGGCGTATGGTGTTTTTCATCTTTAAAACTTTTGGAAATCAAATATAGCTTAAAGTAAAATAACGAAACATATTTACCTTTACGAAAACCTTATAGTTTGTTAAAAAGTACGATATTAGCAAAAAATAGAAAGCTAAAATCATGTCAAGAAAGAACCAAACTCTGGGAGAATTTATTATAGAAAATCAATCTTCTTTTAAATACACATCTGGCGAATTATCTAGATTAATAAACTCTATTCGTCTGGCTGCAAAAGTGGTAAACCATGAAGTAAATAAAGCTGGTTTAGTAGATATTCTTGGAGCTGCTGGAGACACCAATATTCAAGGAGAAGACCAACAGAAACTTGATGTTTATGCAAACGAAAAATTTATCCAAACCTTAACCAATAGAAACATTGTTTGTGGTATAGCTAGTGAGGAAGAAGACGATTTTATTTCTATAAACAGCCAAGACGAGAATAACCAAAATAAATATGTTGTACTAATAGACCCTTTGGATGGCTCTAGTAATATTGATGTTAATGTATCTGTGGGAACTATTTTTTCAATTTACAGGCGTGTAACTCCTGTTGGAACTCCTGTAACTATAGAAGATTTTCTTCAAAAAGGGAACCAACAAGTTGCAGCTGGCTATGTTGTTTATGGCACTTCTACAATGCTGGTTTATACCACTGGAGATGGTGTAAATGGATTTACACTAAATCCTGCTTTAGGAACGCTTTATTTATCGCATCCAAACATGCAATTTCCTGAAGATGGTAACATTTACTCTGTAAACGAAGGTAATTACACTCATTTCCCACAAGGTGTAAAAAATTATATAAAATATTGCCAAAAGGAAGAAGACAACAGACCTTATACTTCTAGGTATATAGGTTCTTTGGTTTCAGATTTCCATAGAAACATGATTAAAGGAGGTATTTATATGTACCCAAAAAGTTCTAAAAATTCTGATGGTAAATTACGCTTACTTTACGAATGTAATCCAATGGCTTACATAGCAGAACAAGCTAATGGAAAAGCGAGTGATGGATTTACTCGTATTTTAGATATAGAGCCAACAGAGTTACACCAACGCGTTCCTTTTTTCTGTGGTAGTAAAAATATGGTAGAAAAAGCAGAAGAATTTATGCAAAAATCTTAATACATACTAGTTTTCATATAAATTTGCTACATTTGTGTAGTAATACAACCTTTAAAATAACAATGTCAAAAAACGCTAATTCAAACTCAAAAGATACTAATATTCAAGATTCTAGTTCTAAAATTGATGCTATAAAACAACTTATATTTGGCGATAATATTGTTGAATACAATCACGAATTTGACGCTGTAAAACAGGACATTCTTAAAAAGAAAAACGAGCTAGAGCATTTAATTGATGATATTAAAGCACAATTGCTTCAAAATATCGATAACATGAGTACCGATATTAATATTAGAATTACTGATCTTGAAAACAGTATTAATGAAAAGACAGAAGCTTTAGACGATAAAAAAGTAGACCGTAAACTTTTAGGAGATTTACTAATTAAACTTGGTGAGAAAATAAATAACTAATTTGATTCTCGCACCATGAATCAAGACGAAAAACTTTCGATTTTAAAAGACATCTTACTAACAGATGAGCGCGAATATGCCAAAAAAGTTGAAGAGAAATTAAAGATTGTTGAAGAAGTAATTAATAAGCAAAAACAACTATCTGAGCGTGTAGATCCTATTATAGACAAAAAACTTAATGCTTTTGTTGTTAAAATGCCTGATACCTTAGGACCCACTATTACTGAAGCTTTAAAAAACGAAATTAAAAACTCTCAGGACGCTGTTGTTGAAGCTTTATTTCCAATAATTGGGAAAATGATAAAAAAATATGTTCAGCAAGAAATGCGAATTCTGTCTGAACAAATAAACGCTAAAATGAGTAATGCATTTTCGTTTAAAGGTTTAGGGCGTAAATTTAAATCTAAAAAAACAGGTGTTAGCGAAGGAGATTTAGTAATTCAAGAACTTACGCAGCCCATGGTTGAACAAATTATGGTTATTGAAAAAGGTTCTGGTATAATAATTTCAGAATTTTCTAAAACTCAAACTATAGATGAGGATATGGTTTCTGGAATGCTAACAGCTATTAAAAGCTTTGCTGAAGACGCTTTTGATAAAAATAACCAAGAATTACAATATATAGAATACGACACTTTTCATATACATTTACAAAACTTCTCTGCATATTATATTGCAGTAATTATTTCTGGGCCTTACAATGTTATTTTTAAAAGTGAGCTAGAAGATAAACTTTTAGATTTTGCTCAAAATCATATTAATAAAGAGGATGTAAAGAACAAGGATTCTTTTTCTGAAAAATTAAAACTATATTTTCAATAATAAAACTAAATAAAAGCGATTAAACTGTTTGTCTTTTGCTACTTTCGTTATGTTTTATTTTAACTCTTTTTTAATTAAAAAATTAAAGTTATATTCCCAATATGAAAGTCTCAAAAAAAATAGTTTTGTTAGGTCATTTTGGTGTTGGTAAATCATCACTAATAAGGCGTTTTGTAGATAACACCTTTTCTGAAGATTACAAAGTAACTATTGGTGTACATATTTTTAAAAAAAATGTTGCAATTCCTGAAAAGGGCACTGATGTTTCTCTGGTAATATGGGATTTAGAAGGTAATGACGATATTAATAATACGAGACTATCTTACCTATTAGGAACGCACGCATTTATTTATGTGTACGATGTTACAAGACCTGCAACTTACGAGAATTTAGAGAATGAGTTAAATTTTCTAAAAGAAAAACAAAAAGATACACCTATAACTGTTGTTGGCAACAAAGAAGATTTAGTTACTAAATCTTATTTAAAGCAGAACAACGATAATTTTGGTGATTTAACGGATTTTTATGTCAGTGCGAAGTTAGGAAGTAAAGTTGATGCGCTTTTTTCTAATTTAGCTGAAGCGCTTATTAAATAAGCATAAATCCAAATGTACCATGCTACAAGAATATAAGAAAAAATACGCAAAAGCAGTACTTCAATATTTAATAATAGATTTTAACGCAAACGTCTTGGAATCTGACAACGCATTGTTTCCAAATTTAAAAAATAAGCATATTGGAGATATTCATCCTTTCTTTGAATCTATAGTACCACTATTAGTTAAAGAAGAAAACGAAACTATCTTTTCTTGTATTCATCTTAATGTAGAAAATAGAGTTATTACTTCAGATATTATTTTACAAACATTTAATGATAATAAAAATCCATTATTAATAATTCATGATTTAACATCGCATTACAAAAATTATCAAACTACAGCACAAGTAAGAAACGAGTCCGTAATCAACTCACAAATACTAGAACTAAAAAATACTTATTTAAAAGAAAAAGAAGCATTTAAAAATACTTTTATAGCAAATTTTAGTCATGAACTGCGCGATCCTTTAACTGGTATTTTAACCTTTACAGATATATTAAGCAAAACTAGTTTAGACTTAGAACAAAAAGATTACGTACAAATACTAAACTCTACATCGAGCTTTTTAAAAAAAATGATTGATGATATTCTTGATATTTCTAAAATTGAATCTGGAAATTTAGAATTATCTATTGAACCTTTTAATTTTTTGAAATTATTAAATGAAATTAAATTTAATTACAAAATTAAAGCAGAACAAAAAGGCCTTGATTTTAAACATAATTTTGACGAGAGGTTACCTGAAATTGTAGGAGGAGATGCTAAAAGACTAAGGCAAGTTCTAACAAATTTATTAGACAATGCAGTAAAATTTACCGATAATGGTAGTATAAACTTTAATGTATCTTTAAACCAATTAAGAGCACAAAAAGCAAGTATTCACTTTGAAGTAGTAGATACTGGAATAGGCATAAAAGAGGAAAATATTAAAGATATATTTACCAGTTTTACCCAAGTAAGTGGAAATGATGCTTATAAAGGTCCAGGACTAGGTCTTGCCATTGTAAAATACTTAGTTGAGCTTACTAATAGTAAAATAAGTGTAACCTCAGACTACCAAAAAGGCTCTACTTTTTCTACAAATATTAACTTTAAAGCTAATGCTTCGTTAACTATTAGTGAAACAGAAAGCAATAAAACTATAGCGTTTGATGCCTCTAAAAAATACAATATACTATTGGTTGATAATTCTGAAATAACACAACTTTCTGTATTAAAAATTCTAGCATCCCAAGGTCAGTTTTTTCTTGATATTGCTACAAAACCAGAAGAAGTTCTTTCAAGGATATCTAACTTTGATAATGAAGTGGATTTAGTGTTAATGGATATAAGTCTTAAAGAACACAGAGGAGATGAAATTGCCAAACAAATTAGAAAGTTACCAGAACGTCATCAAAGAAAAGTACCAATTGTAGCAGTAACAGCCAAAGTTTTTAAAGAAGATTTAAAAACTTACAAAAAAGCAGGAATTAACGATGTCTTAAAAAAGCCTTTTAACGAAAATCAATTATTAGAAATAATTGCTAAGAATTTAAAGTAGCAAAAAAAATCTCTGCCTAGTATTTTAAAATACTGTATTTTAGCTTTAGTAAAATTTTATTCCTTACTTAATGCTAGATAGCTACGATAACTCTTTTAAAGAGACCACTAACCAAATACTTTTAATTAGCGACAAAGCAATTATTATTGATACAGAATCGCTGCTTTTTAAAGATTGTATTGGTAAGCATATAAAAAGTTTACATCCTTTTTTTAATAGTATTGTTGACTTATTACCTAAAAAAAACGAGACCTTTAATTTTGATTGTGTTAATCTAGAACTTGACAATTGCACCTATACTATAGATGCAATTTTGCATAATAATGGATTAAACGAACCTTCGGTTTTTATTTTTCAAGAGTTAACTAAACAATATGTATTATACCAAAAAGCTGCTCAAAGAAAAAATCTAGCAGAAATTAAATCTCAACTACTTGATTATAATAATGTAAACTTACTAGAAAAAGAAGCATTTAAAAATAGTTTTATCGCAAATTTTAGTCATGAAATTAAAATGCCTGTTAGTACTATTAATGGTTTTGTTACGCTTTTAGAAAATACAAATTTAGAGCAATCTCAACGTTATAACCTTAATGTTATTAAAAACACTAATGACAAGTTAAAAACAATGATTAACGATATTATTGATATCTCTAAAATTGAAACTGGTCGTTTTAATATTCTTCCTATTCGTTATAACATATTAGAAGAATTAAATATAATTATTGAAATATATTCTCAAAAATGTAAAGAAAAAGGATTAACATTAAATTACACTATTGATCCAGAATGTCCTAAATACATAATTGCAGATAAATATAGACTTGCTCAGATTGTAAATAATCTTATTGGTAACGCTATTAAATTTACGCCAAGTGGAACCATAGAATTAACAGCAAATTGTATTACTAAAAATAACGACTCAGCCACATTACAATTTAGCGTAAAAGACACAGGAGTAGGAATAGATAGTACACAAATAGACTCTATTTTTAACGGTTTTTACCAAATTTCTAATAACATTATTAACAATGGTAATGGACTAGGTCTTGCCATTACAAAAGAACTCGTTCAAGCTTTAGATGGTGAAATAAATGTAGAAAGTAAAATTGGAGAAGGCAGTACTTTTTCGGTTACTTTAAATTTTAAAATAGCGCCAAATCAAGAAGAAGATAAAGTAGTAACTAAGACCTCTAAAATAACTGCCAATAACGACATTAAAATTTTACTTGCCGAACCCTTAAAGAGCAATCAAGCAAAACTAGTAGAAATTATTAGTAAAATAAAAAATAGTGATATTGTAGTTGTAGAAAATGGAGATCAAGTTGTAGAAGAACTTCACAAAACCGCCTTTAATTTGGTAATATTGAATATAAAAATGCCTATTATGGATGGCTTACATACAGCACGTTTTATAAGGCAGTCAGACTTTAAGCTAATAAACAAAATACCAATTGTAATTGTAAGTAATAATCCTACTGCAGCAGAAGAGCACCATTGCAAACAAAAGAGAATTAACAGTTATATTGGTAAACCTTTTAATCAAGATGAAATTATAAGAAAACTTAAATATATTATAAAAAAAAGCAAGCTTGATTAAGCTTGCTTTTTAATTATTTTTACAGCTATAAATTACCTGTTCATTTTCTTTATTTCTTCAATAAAAGTATCCAAATCTACACCATTACTAACTAAGGTTAACGCTTTATCTACAACGTATTTTACGTTATCAGGATTAAAACCTAAACCAACAGCTATTTTTCTAAGTAATATTTCTTCGTGATCACCTTTTATATGGTCTACATAGACCATTCTAGATAAATCAAACAAACGTTCTAAACGTTTATCGTAAGATGTAGGTGGATTAATTGGGTGCGATTGATAATCTTTTAAAATTATTTTATAATCGTTCTCTCCAATATCCAGATTACGCGCTAAACGATCTAAAAACGTTTTTTCTTCATCTGTTATAATTCCATCGTCCATTGCCACTCTTACAATTGCTGCAAAATGGTCCTCGTTACGCTTTTTAAATCCGCTATCAAATAAATCTGAAAATGACATATATTTTTTATTATTTTAGAGCGCCAAAGATAGTTAATCTTCAAATATTTTAAAATTAAAAACTTCTTTTTTTGAGCATTACCTCGTAAAACGAGGTCGCACTTTCCGCTATATCTTTTTTTGCCATTTATGGCAGCAAAAAAAAGGATACCAAACAATCACTAATACATTTGCCAATGGTTAGTGCTTAAAACAAAGTTATGGTTAAATAAGACTTAAATTATTCTAGTGTTCCTTTAAAAATTTCATTTTGAGTATAATATAAAACCACAAAAATTCCATTTTAAAATTACACAAGCTCTATATTCTCCGTTTTTAAAATCGCTAATAGTATTTACATAAACACTAGTTAATTAGAAATCAATACCTCTTACATTGGTAACACGTTCTACAATAAAATATAGCTAAGTATTAAAAAGATATTAGGTTTTTTATATAAAATTATTACTTTGTTTAAATACAATTTCCCATTTATTATCGATTTTTTCTAATAAGTATATGTATTCTATGTAGTAATTAAGTGTTTCTCTTGTATAAATTATAGCTTTGGTTTTAGAACCATTAAAAACTGGTTTAGAAACTCTAAGGTTGCTTTTTATTATCGTAGTATCTTCTGGGTTAACATTATACATTGTTTTTTTAAAGTTCCATTTAAAAGAGCTAAAACCATAATTAAAAGTATCTTTTAAAAAAAACTCTGCTTTTTTATTAATTCCTTTACCGTTATTTAAGTAGTCGTCTCTAGCTATAGGTTTGTATATAATTGTGTCCAATTGAACAAAAGAACTATCTTTTTCTATAATAATCTCACGATTTTTTTTCGAAAACCCGTGGAACTCTTCTTTTATATTTCTAATTCTAAAAAACTTTTTAATTCTCTTATTATCCGAAATATTTTGAATATATACTGAATCCTTTTTTAAATAATTACGTTCTTTTAATATAAAATTAAGCAAAACTTTATCATCATTAACTACTTCTGTTTTGCAAGAATAGAGTGTTACTACTAATAATAAAAGGATTAATAATCTAGCAGTCATCTCCTTGCGCGTTTGTTGTGTTATCTTGTTCATTTACATTTATGGTATTAAGCCCTTCTGCAGTATTATTTCCTGTGTCTATTAATGGCATTGCAGGTGTGTTATAAAAAGAACCGTTTGTTAAATCTTTGCAATATTGATTAGTTATATTATCCATACCTACGTGTTGAGAATATTTAAATAGTGAATATGCCATTGTGCCAAGTAAATCTACCATTGCTATATGCATTGCATCATTTAAAGCTTCTCCATTATCGATATTTCTATTAGCTAAAAAAGTTTCCATTGCTGTATTTAAAGCAGTGTAATTTGGATAGTTTGTCAGTAAGTTTCCATGCAAATAATCATACATTAATTTAGCATGTACCATCTCATGTATTAAAACCATTGCTATATGTAGTTTAGTAGGATTGTTATCTAAATATGAGTCTGATAATGTTATAGTTATTTTATAAGTGCCACTTGCTATATTTACATCTGTATCAAAACTTGTTACAGCATCTGCATTATCTGGAACGTTATCAAGATTTCTGAATACTAAATCTACATCTTCGTCATAACCGAAAAGGTCTCTTAGTTGATTTATTAGAAGTCCATTAGTTCCTTGACTATTAGAAGTTCCCATAATCTCATTTTTAATAATATTTTTAGCGCAATCATTATTAAGTAGATTATACGAAACTATATCATCCTCTTCAAGTTCTAGACATTCTGGACAAAGTACTGGACTTGTTGTAGGAGGAACATAAGTTCCACCACTTCCTCCATTTAGGTTGCCACCACTTGAGTTACCAGTAGGACCGCTTGTACCTTGTGTTGAACCACCACCAGAACCACAATCTATTTCACCAGATGTTAAAACCCAACCACCACTAGTAGCCATTTGGTTGGCGTTGCCCCAAAAATCGCATTCTCCACCATCTGTATAGTCGTGTTGTCCACTTGCACAAGAGCTACCTTGTTCCCAATCATAAGAAAAAACTGTACAAGTTTCAGAACTAGCATCTTCTTTATTAAATATAGAATCGGAAATGTCGTCTAACTCTACAAGAGTAATTTTGTCCTCAACATCTACAATTTGTTTATTAATTAAATTATCTTTTTCAGTGTTTGTTATATTATATTGTACCAAAGAGACTTTAAAAGTACTATCTGCTTGCTCTTCTAAAAGTAAGTTTTCTAATAAACCATTATCTTCAGTTCTATAAACACCAAACGTGTAATTTTTTAAGCCGTTGTTTTCTATTACTTTTGCATAACTAGTATTAATAGTAAAGTCGTAATCTGCATTATATACTGTTTTGTTAGCCTTATTTTTACTTACTTTTTTTTCTGCTTTATTAATAACACGCATTAAATTAGTATTCTTTTCTACGTCTTCTGTTCTAAGCACAGATATATTTACTTTAGAAGGCTCTATTAGTTTTGCATCTTCTTTATAAATTTCATCTTCTTTTTCACAGCCTGTTAAAAAATAGTGCAATCCCAAGGATTGTAAATGCAATTTTTAACGATTTTTTTAGTTTGTGGTTCATAATTTAAAAGTAATCAAACAAAGCACTAGATATAAGCATTAAAATGCTATTATTAAGCAATATATTAATATTATGACGATAGGCATGAAAATTAGACAGTTTAGACACCAAAAAGGAATTTCGCAAAACGAACTAGCAGATTTATTGAATGTTGCACAAACCACAATTTCTAATTTTGAAGCAGATAGGACTTTACCAGATATTGTCATGATAGATAAAATTGCTAAAGAATTAGATAAAGATGTCTCAGAATTTTTAGCGAATGATGCTGGTAGTTTTATTAACGAAGGACAAAAAGGTGGTGTTACTTTTCAAAACATAGGAACTGTTGATACTATTAATTCTATCTCAGATAAATTAATAGAACAATACGAAAAACGTCTAGAAGAAAAAGATGAGATTATATGTATGCTAAAAGAACAGGTTAAAAATAATTAATCTTTGTTATAACCATTTCTTAATTTTTATTAATATTATATTTGCCATCCAATACTACAACACGTGAGCAAATCTATAATCTCGCAAACTTATGCACAGTCTTTGCAACTGCAAGAACTGCAAACTGCTATTGCCCAAACGCAAGAAAAAAGAACTAAAACACATATAAAAGGTCTCGTTGGTTCTGCACTTTCATTTGTAATACACGAAAGTTTTAAAACTACACAAAAACCTTTTCTTATAGTATTTAACGATAAAGAAGAAGCCGCTTTTTATCTTAACGATCTAGAGCAACTTATAAACACAAAAGATGTTTTATTTTATCCAGGAAGTTACAGAAGACCTTACCAAATAGAAGAAACAGATAATGCAAATATTTTATTACGTGCCGAAGTTTTAAACCGAATAAACTCACGTAAAAAACCTGCAATAATTGTAACCTATCCAGATGCACTTTTCGAAAAAGTAGTCACTAGAAAAGAGTTAGAAAAAAATACATTAAAAATTAATGTTGGAGACAGTTTAAATATAGATTTTGTAAACGAAGTCCTTTTCGAGTACCAATTTAAACGTGTAGATTTTGTAACCGAACCTGGTGAGTTTTCGGTTAGAGGTGGTATTGTAGATGTGTTTTCTTTTAGTCATGATGAGCCATACAGAATAGAATTTTTTGGCGATGAAGTAGATAGTATTAGAACCTTCGATGTAGAAACACAACTCTCTAACGAGCAGATTAAAAAAATAGGCATTATTCCAAATGTTGAAAACAAGTTTTTAGACGAGTCTCGTGAGAGTTTCTTAAAATACATTGCTTCAAAAACTGTCGTTTTTACAAAAAATGTAGAAGTACTGTTTTCTAGAATAGACGACTTTTTCTCTAAGGCAGAAGAAGCCTTCAAAAACCTTTCAACGGAAGTAAAACATGCAGAGCCTGAAGAGTTGTTTTGTAATTCAACATTACTAAAAAGACAACTTTTAGAGTATAGCGTGGTAGAATTTGGTTCGGACTCCTGGCTAAAAACACAAGAAGAAATTCTATTTAACACCACACCACAACCTGCTTTTAATAAGCAATTTAACTTACTTATAGACAACCTAAATGAAAACCATAATAACGGTTTTACAAACTATATTGCTTGTGTAAGCCAGCAACAGGCCAAACGTTTTCATGACATTTTTGATGATACAGATCGTGATGTAAAATACCAAACCATAACTTTATCACTATTTCAAGGTTTTGTAGATCATGGCAATAAAATGGTGGTTTACACAGACCATCAAATATTTGAGCGTTACCATAAATTTCATCTTAAAAATGGCTACGCTAAAAAGCAAGCCATTACTTTAAAAGAACTTACTAATCTAGATATTGGAGATTATGTAACACATATAGATCATGGTATTGGTAAATTTGGTGGCTTACAAAAAATAGATGTCGAAGGCAAAAAACAAGAAGCTATAAAACTAGTTTATGGCGAACGCGATGTACTGTATTTAAGTATTCATTCTTTACATAAAATTACAAAGTTTAATGGTAAAGATGGCAAACCTCCAAAGGTTTACAAACTTGGTAGTAAGGCATGGAAAGTACTAAAAGAGAAAACTAAATCTCGCGTTAAGCACGTTGCTTTTAATTTAATAAAGCTCTATGCAAAGCGTAAGTTAGAAAAAGGCTTTCAATACAAACCAGATAGTTATTTACAACACGAACTAGAAGCTTCTTTTATTTACGAAGACACACCAGACCAAATAACAGCAACTGCAAATATTAAAGCAGATATGGAAAGCGAGCGACCAATGGATCGTTTAATTTGTGGAGATGTTGGTTTCGGTAAAACCGAAGTTGCCATTCGCGCTGCCTTTAAAGCTGTAGATAATGGTAAACAAGTCGCTATTTTAGTACCAACAACCATTTTAGCGTTTCAGCATAATAAAACCTTTACAGAGCGTTTAAAAGAGTTTCCTGTAACTGTAGATTACGTTAACCGTTTTCGTACTGCAAAGCAAAAAAAGGAGACTTTAGAGAAGCTAGAAAAAGGCCATGTAGATATTATTATTGGCACACACCAACTCGTAAATAAAAAAGTAAAATTTAAAGATTTAGGGCTTTTAATTGTTGATGAGGAGCAAAAATTTGGTGTCGCTGTAAAAGAAAAATTAAAAACCATAAAAGACAATGTGGATGTTTTAACCTTAACAGCTACTCCTATTCCAAGAACGCTTCAGTTTAGTTTAATGGCTGCACGAGATTTATCGGTAATTACAACACCTCCTCCAAATCGTTACCCTATAGAAAGCAACGTTATTCGTTTTAGCGAAGATGCTATTAGAGATGCTGTGAGTTACGAGATTCAGCGTGGTGGACAAGTATTCTTCATTCACAATAGAATAGAAAACATTAAGGAAGTTGCTGGCATGATCCAGCGTTTGGTTCCAGATGCCAAAGTTGGTGTTGGTCATGGACAAATGGAAGGTAAAAAACTAGAAACCTTAATGCTTTCTTTTATGGAAGGTGCTTTTGATGTTTTAGTAAGTACTACCATTATAGAAAGTGGTCTCGATGTGCCAAATGCGAACACTATTTTTATTAATAATGCTAATAATTTTGGACTAAGCGATTTGCACCAAATGCGCGGTCGTGTAGGTAGAAGTAACAAAAAAGCATTCTGTTATTTTATTACGCCTGAGTATTCTGCCATGACAGACGATGCCAGAAAACGTATTCAAGCCTTAGAGCAATTTACCGCTTTAGGTAGCGGTTTTAATATCGCAATGAAAGATTTAGAAATTAGAGGTGCTGGAGATTTATTAGGTGGTGAGCAAAGTGGTTTTATAAATGAAATAGGCTTTGATACCTACCAGAAAATATTAAATGAAGCCATTGAAGAACTTAAAGAAAATGAGTTTAAAGATTTGTATGATGAAGACCTTGAAAATAAAGAATACGTAAAAGATATGACCATCGATAGTGATTTAGAATTGCTATTCCCAGACGATTACGTTAATAATATAGCCGAAAGACTAAACCTATACACACAACTTAATAATTTTAAAACAGAACAAGAACTTGCCAAGTTTGAAACCGAATTGATAGATCGCTTTGGAGAGTTACCAACTCAAGTTGTAGATTTATTGAACAGCGTAAAACTAAAATGGATTGCTACTAAATTAGGAATCGAAAAAGTAATAATGAAGCAAGGTAAATTAATTGGTTACTTTATTAACGACCAACAAAGTAATTTTTACCAAAGTCCAAACTTTAACAAGCTTCTAAAATACGTACAGCAAAATCCTAGAGCTGGTAAAATGAAAGAAAAACAAACCAGAAATGGTTTGCGATTATTACTTACCTTTGAAAACATTAAAACTGTAGAGCAAGCGTTAGCAGTACTTAAACCAATTTTAAATTAAAAATTTATTTTTGGCAAAGTTTTTGCCTTAGTATATATAAAACCATTTACAATGACTAGAAAATTACTTTTTTTACTTGCCATATTACCTTCGGTATTGTTTGCGCAACATACAATAAAAGGCACTTTTACTCCAGCCGAAGATTTTAAGTTTGCTTTCTTATATCGTATTACAGCAGAAACTTCTTTGTTTGTAGCCAATGCAGATGTTACTAAAGAAGGCACTTTTGAAATTAAACTAGACGAAAACACCATTCCTGGAACTTATCGCTTAGTTTATGCACAACCTCAAGACCAATATAATTTCGATTTTTTTATTAGTAATAAAGAAGACATCGTTTTAGAATTCGATTCAGAACAAGGTTTAACTTTCAGCAAGTCTAACGAAAACAAACTATACAGTTCTTATAACCGAAGCATGGCTTTAGTAAACAAGAGCATTCGTAATTATTACAGTACAGGAAAAGAAGACAAAAAGGGCTACTCTAAAATTTTTAATATCCTTAAAGACACCCAAAGTGAGTTCGAAAAAGCATCGGAAGGCATGATTGCAAACAATTTTATAAAAGCTTGCAGACCATACATGCCAAATGGCTTGGAAGACGTTGCTACTTTTTCTAATAATATAAAATCTAACTATTTTTCTAATATCGATTTTGGGAATAAAACGCTTCAAGATTCAAACTTTTTAATTAAAACCACTATAGACTATGTTATTGGTTTTATAAACCCAAAAGATCCAGACGCTTCTTATAAAGAAAACATAGATACTGTTGTAAAGTATATTGGTAATAATTCAAAAATAAAAGGAATTCTTTTAGAGATTTTATGGAACCAATTTTCGGTAGAAAATAACGAAGTTGTTACAAATTATATTGGCTCTAAATACTTATTAAGTATTGCGCGTGCAAACAATGATAACGAGTTAGCTAATAGCATTATCTACTTTAAAAATGCATCTGTAGGTAATATAGGTCCAGATTTTAATATTGAAGTAAAAGATGAAAACGATAAAATAAAAGTGTCTAAACTAAGTAAATTAGAAGGTTCTAATAATTATTTATTATTCTTTTGGAGCACAACATGTTCTCATTGTTTAGACGAAATTCCAGTATTAAAAGAGTTTATTAAGTCTCAACAAAAAGAAGACATACAAGTTGTTGCCATAGCACTAGATAACGATTTATACCGTTGGAAAGATTTAACATACCAATATCCAGATTTTTTACATGTATTTGGTGAAGGAAAATGGGATAACCCAATTGGAGATCAATACAACGTAACAGGAACACCAAGTTATTTTGTACTAGACAAAGACAAAAAAATTATAGCTAAACCTGAAGATGTTAATGATTTTAAATCCTATTTTAAGACTTTAAATAAAGCTAAAAAAACAGATTTAGTACCTGTAGAAAAAGAATAGTTTACTTAAAAAATAGAATTACAAAAGCGAAGTATTATACTTCGCTTTTTTTGTGTTTAAAAAAGAATGTTATTATTAAAATTAACTTTTAGAGTATTCTAAAATATCACTAGGTTGGCAGTCTAAAGCCTCACAAATAGCTTCTAAAGTAGAAAATCTAACGGCTTTTGCTTTACCAGATTTTAATATAGATAAGTTAGCAGTTGTAATGCCAATAATTTCTGCAAGTTCTTTACTTTTCATTTTACGCTTGGTTAGCATAACGTCAAGGTTTACTAGTATTGGCATGGTTATATTGTTAGGTCGTTTTCTAACTTTAATTCTAGACCTCTTTTAAAAACTTGCTTTAAAACAAAGAAGAAAATAATAGCCAGTGGATAATAAGTTATAAAATCAAAAGTAACTTTTCTAGAAGTTATAAAATGTGGTGCTTCAGAATTTTCAAAAACTATGCTCATAGGGTTTTTATAGCCTTTAACAACAAAAATAAAAGCAAATAATACAAATAATAATCTAATTATATTATTTATTATTTTAATATTATTCTGAAAAAATAATTCAAAATCCTTTGTGTTTTTTAAAAATTTATTAAACAGAAATAGTATGAAAAAATAAATAGTAAAAGCTATAATTAGTGTCCATATAACACTAAATTTAGAATATGTATCTAGTTTTACATAATAGAACAATTTATTTGATACTTGCCATTCTTCATAAGTTTTAGGTGCTTTTTCTATATCAAATTTATATTCAAGGCTTCTTTCATTATTCACTATTAAATTCGAATACTTTTCTGGTGAAAACATCGAATGAAAATAAACGAATGCTAGTAAAAAAGCAATAGTTAATGAAATACCCATTAAAAATTTTAAAAAGTAAGATGCTATATTTAATTTGTTTTCAGTCGTCATAATTATATTGTTAGTTCGTTTTCTTGTTGAATTGTGTTTCCATTCGTAATAAAATCTGCAATAATTAATAGTCCAAATCCAATTAATAACAGTAAAATATCCGACATTATCACTGACACAAAATGTATTTCTCCTTTTGAATAAATAAGAAGTGTAACATCCCAAATCAAACTTAAAACACCCGAAATCAAGAATAATTTTCCTGCTACTTTAAATTTACCAGAACTATTTTTATTAAAAAAACCTTTTTTAATTGTAGTAAATAGTCCGTTTTGTATAAAAAAGAAAGACACAAATATTATTACAGAAAAAGCTAAACCAACAAATTGTGTATAATACCCAAAAATAAACTTATCATAAAATTCCTCACCAAAATCCATGAAATTAGGTGGATATAAAGTAAGATATATTGTCGTTAAAAAATGAATAATATAAACCACTATTAAACCGATAACAAACCAATGTAATATTTTTATTTTTTTCATAATTATATAGTTAATTTATTTTCCTCTTTAGCTACTTTACCAATTAAAAACACCTCACTTAACACCATAAAAAACAAGCCTAAACACACAATAAACAAATATGGAGTCATACCTAAATGGATTTCGAATTTCGATTCAAAAATTAATTTAATTAAGAAAAATAAAGCCGTAGCCAAAATTCCCGTTATCACTAGTAATTTTCCTATTTTTCTATAAGTTGCAATAACATAATCATGAAAAGGTTTGAGTTGTTGAAAATAGCGTAATGTTTTACGAAAGAGATAAAAACAATAAATACCTATTAATGTTACACTAGCTAATACCAGCACTGTTATTTTAACTGATAAGCCAGAATTAAGAATTTCAGTTTCCTCTATATCTAAAACAATTCCTGAAATTGTTGGATCTACAAATACATATACCGAAACAAATACTATTAAAAATAGTAACGGAATACAAGTAACAATCCAGATAAAATCTATCAAGGATTTTAGAATAATAAGCTTTCTCATTTTATATAATTATTGTTTTACGATAACAAATATATAAAAATTATTGATAAACAATAATAAATTATTAAAAAAAGATAAAATAGTTGTTTTAGACGGCACAGGTTTTAAAAACCTATGCCATCTTTACAAAACCTTTATTTATATTTGAACAATGGATAAAAAGCATATTATTGTTTCTGAAACACCAAGACCGTTTTGGCAGCTAATAATAGCTGCTCTATTTTTAACTTTTGCTGTTTTTGTAATTACATTGTTTATTTACCGTTTTAATTTAGATAATAAATATTTAAGAAGCTTAGCAAGAAATGGATTACCTATTATTGGTTTTCTTATTGCAGGAGGATTAAGTTTTTGTACTCAAAAACGTATTTATATAGATTTAGAAAATTCAAAATTTAAGCCTTCATTAGAAGTCGGTTTTGTAAAAATTGGCAAATGGAAAACTATTAATAATTACGAATATGTTTCTATTTTCTTTGATCCCTCTAAAAGTGAAACGGAAATGTTTGAAGTCAATTTATGGTACGATAGAAATAAACATTTTGAATTATATACACGAAATAATTTTGAAGACGCTGTTTCTGTTGGCTTTGATATTTCTAAAGCATTAAACATAGACTTATTAGATGCTACAATTCCAAATGATTTTAAATGGATTGATAAAGACGAATTAAAACAAAATTAGATTAAAAATGCTTCCTAAAAAACTTAAAAATAAATTAGACGCTCGCAAAACCGAAAATGCTTTGCGAACACTTGGTACGCAAAGTAATCTCATCGATTTCTCGTCTAACGACTATTTAGGTTTTTCAAAAAATGAAAACATTTTCAACGCAGCACATCACTATTTAAAAGAGCATAATAACACATTAAATGGAGCAACTGGTTCTCGCCTACTCTCTGGAAACCACAATTTATATACTACTGTAGAAAAACAACTTTGCAAATTTCACAATAGCGAAGCAGCTCTAATTTTTAATTCTGGTTACACTACTAATTTAGGTTTGTTTTCATCTGTACCACAAAAAGACGATATTATCTTTTATGATGCATTTATTCATGCTTCCATTAGAGATGGTATTAAAATGAGCAACGCAAAGGCTTATAAATTCGAGCATAATAACTTAGAAGATTTACAAAAATTATTATCTCGCCATTCTAAACTTGTTTCAGAATCTCAACATGAAATTTACATAGTCACAGAATCTGTTTTTTCAATGGATGGAGACAGTCCAGATCTAGAATCGCTTTCTAATGTATCAGAAAAATACAATTGCAACTTAATAATAGACGAAGCGCATGCTATTGGTTTATTTGGTAAAAACGGTCGTGGTTTAGCAAATTCCATTAAAACCTTTGCCAGAATTATAACCTTTGGCAAAGCACTTGGCTCTCATGGAGCAGCCATTTTATGTAGTGACGATTTAAAGCAATACCTCATCAATTTTTCTCGTCCGTTTATTTACACAACGGCTTTGCCACCTCATGCTTTAGCAACTATAAAATGTGCTTATGAGGCGCTTGAAAGCACTTCAGAAATAGAAAAACTTAAACAGAACATTTCATTTTTTAAATCTGAAATTAAAAGACTTCAGCTTGAAAATAAATTTATAAATAGTGATTCTGCAATACATTGTTGCGTAATTTCTGGAAATGAAACCATAAAAACTATTGCTCAAGATTTAGCAAAAGAAAACTTTAGCGTTAAACCTATTCTTTCGCCTACAGTTAAAAAAGGAGAGGAAAGATTACGCTTTTGCATTCATTCTTATAATACTAAAGCCGAAATCTCACAAGTTTTAAAGTTACTCACTACCTTTGTATAAAATGATTTCATTTTATGATAGATAATTACACACTACTAGCAACTTTCCCTTATTCTACAGAAGCACAAGTAACAAAATCTAAACTTGAAGCAGAAGGTCTTCGCGTTATGTTATTAGACGAAAAAACTATAGATTCTGATCCTTTAATTAGTCAAGCCATTGGAGGTGTTAAATTATTAGTTTATAATGACGATGCAACTGAAGCTCTTAAAATTTATAATAGAATACGAGTTTATGAAAAGGACAAAAATGGAGAAGATATTGTTTGTACAAACTGCAAATCGACAAAAATATTAATTGCAGATTTAACGCGAAAAAATATATTCTACATGTTGTTTCCTTTCTTTGAAAAAACAAGACACCGTTGTAATGTTTGTAATACCGTTTTTTAAATGAATATTTATTTTATAACAGGAATTTCAACCGAAGTTGGTAAAACAGTAGCCTCTGCAATTGTAACCGAAGCTTTAGAAGCAGATTATTGGAAACCTATTCAAGCTGGAGAACTTGATAATTGCGATACTAAAAAA
>NZ_JALZVX010000185.1 GCF_023299985.1 Lacinutrix sp.
TCATAATACCTAATACGATTACCTTCGTCTATTCCAATAATTCGTTTTGTTGAAAAAGAAATTTCAATGTCCTTTGGGAATCTTAAATGTTCTTTTACTTTAGAACTCTTACTCCTAAAAATTGAGTCGTTTTCTCTAAAATTATTTTCGTTTTTAATAAGCTTAATTTCTTCTTTAGAAGGCATTAAAAAAACGATTTCTTTTCCTGACACTATTAAAGTATCTATTGGTATAGAGGAGAAATCTTGTATTTTTAATGGTAATGTATATTCTACTTTAGTTTTAGATGGTGCTTCTACATAAGGTAACTGCTCTTCTTTTTGTTTTTTACAACCAAAAAATAGCAAAAATAAAATTATGTATATACAAACTTTCAAATTACAAACGGTCTTTATTTAACCATTCTGGAGCTGGTAATGGCTTAAAATTTTTCATTTTATCTAGCAATCCATCTATAGTTTCGTCTATTACAACAGCATCCAAATTTTCTTGCTTAAGAAAACCTTTAGCAACCATCGTTTTGCACTGCTCTATTAAAGCATTATAATAACCGTTTGTATTTAGAATGGCAATTGGTTTTGTATGCAAACCTAATTGTCCCCAAGTTGAGATTTCGAAAAACTCATCCATAGTACCAAAACCACCTGGAATAATTATAAAACCATCACTTTTATCGTACATTATTACCTTACGATCGTGCATGTTATTGGTAACTATTAGCTCTGTTAATGTCTCGCTAGCAATTTCTTTTGTTTTTAAAAAATCTGGAATTACACCAATAACGTTTCCTTTATTTTCTAATGCGCCATTGGATACTATTCCCATAATACCAATTTTTGCAGCACCATAAACCAAGGTTATGTTTTGTTGCGCTAAAGTTCTCCCTAAGCTATAAGCTTCAGATGTAATTTTACTATCATTTCCTGGGCTTGCACCACAAAACACTGCTATAGATTTCATTATTTATTTGCTTTTAACATTCGATCTTTACCAAACATGTCTTTTATTAACACTACATTTTTAAACCCTAAACTCTCTACTAACGCTTTTGTTTCTTCTCCCAAATACTCGTTGATTTCAAAGAATAATTGCCCGTTTTCTTTCAATTTTTCTTTTGCCAGTTCTGTTATTGCTTTATAAAAAATTAAAGGATTATTATCTTCAACAAACAAGGCTAAATGTGGTTCGTTATCTAATACATTATTTTGTATTTCGGCTTTTTCAAGGTTTCTAACATAAGGCGGATTAGATACTATTATGTCGAATTTATGAGATACTGAAACAAGTTCTGTATAACGAAGCTTCAAAACATCTGCTTCAATAAATGCAACAACCACTTTATTTAAACTAGCATTTTCTTTTGCTTTTTCTATCGCTTTCGCGGAAACATCCATAGCATAAACCTGAGCATTTTCAATATTTCTAGCTAATGAAATAGCTATACAACCACTTCCTGTTCCTATATCAAGAATTGAGTAAACGTTGGGATTTTGCTTTTGTTTTTTGGAATTTTCTATAACAAGAGCCACAAGTTCTTCAGTTTCAGGTCTTGGAATTAATGTGTTTTCGTTTACTTTAAAAGGCAAACCGTAAAACTCTGTTTCTCCTAGAATGTATTGAATGGGTTTTTGGTTCTTTAAATCTTCTAAAGCATTAAATGTAGGTTGTTGCTCACTTTTTGTAATCGTTAAATCTCTATCTAATGCTAATTGCAATCTTGAAATTTTATAAAACGCGTCTGTGCACAAAAAAAAGAAACTTGTGACTTCTTCTTTACCATAGATTGCATCTAATTCTTTATGAAATATATTTTCTAAATCTTTTAATAACACTAATTTGTTTTTAACTATTATACAGAAGTCTATTGAGCTTTTTTTAGAATCTCTTAAACCACTTTTAAAACACCTATCCTCTTTTTTCTATTACACTAAGATTCCCTGAGTTTTCACAGAGATACACAGAGTATTCTTTACTTATCTCAAAATACTTATTCTAAATCTTATTTTCTGTTTTCGCTACTCTATCTTAACTTTTAACTCAAACTACAAATCCTTAAGCATCCAAACACCACAATTATAGTGTCCTGTGTCTCCTAAAGAAGCTTCCAAGTGTTTAAAACCGTTAGTTTCGTATATGTGTATTGCTTCTTTTAATTCTGGAATTGTTTCAATATAACATTGCTTAAAACCTAAAGACTTTGCTTTTTCTAAACATTTTAAAAATAGTTGCCTTCCTAAACCTTTACCACGAATTCGCGATGAAAAATACATTTTTTGCACTTCGCAAATAGTCGTTTCCATTCCATTTAAAGGCTTTAAACCTCCTCCACCTTCAACCATTCCATTTAGTGTAACAACAAAATACATTTCGTTTGTTTTACTATAGGTTTCAAACATTTTTGGAGTTTCACTATCTTCATAAGCAGTACCAACTAAAGGCAACTTATATTCTATAAAAACTTCTCGAATTACACATTCTATTTGTGTATTATCTTCTTGTTCAATTTCTCTTATTACTATATTATTTTTACTCACGTTATTATAGTATTTTTACGCTCTATTTAAAGGTTGAAGATACTATAATACCAAACAAATTAAAAAATTTCAAGATGAAGAAACTTATAATCTTATTAACAATTACATTTTGCTTTTTAAGCTGTACTGTTAAAGAAAAACCAGAATTTTTACGTGTAGAAAATATTGAAGTTGTAGACTCTAATTCTAAATTTATAATTTTAACTGCAGATGCCTTTTTTAACAACCCAAATAGCGTAGGCGGAAAATTAGAAACAGAAGGTATTGTAATTACTGTTAACGATATAGAAGTGGCAACAGTGTCCTCTAAAGAGTTTGATGTTCCTGCTAAAAAAGAATTTTCAATTCCGTTATCTGCCAACATCCCAACTAATAAAATATTAAATCTTAGTAATCTTAGTGGTCTTTTAAATAGTATGCTTAATAAATCTATGAAAGTGCAGTATAAAGGTATTATTAAGTATAAGGTACTTGGGTTTTCTCATGAATATACTGTTGATGAAACTGAAGATATAAAGATTAAAATTTAAGCTTGACCGCACACCAAACATACATGCAACGTGCAATACAAATTGCAAAAAATGGACTAGGCACAACAAGGCCAAACCCAATGGTTGGTGCTGTAATTGTATATAATAACAAAATAATTGGAGAAGGTTTTACTAGCAACTATGGTAGTAATCATGCCGAAGTTAATGCTATAAACTCGGTTAAAGACCAATCGCTTTTAGAAAAAAGCACACTTTACGTTACACTTGAACCTTGCTCTCATTACGGCAAAACACCTCCTTGCAGTAACTTAATAATACATCACAACATTCCAAATGTAGTTATAGGTTGTGTAGATGATAATCCTGAAGTTGCAGGAAAAGGCATAAAAAAATTAATGAATTCTGGCTGTAAAGTAACAGTTGGTGTTTTAGAGCATGAATGTAAAGCTCACCATAAACGATTTTTTACGTTTCATAATAAAAAGCGTCCTTATATAATATTAAAATGGGCTGAAACTAGCGATGGTTTTATTGCACCTATTTATCCTGAACTAGTTTCAGGAACTCGAGAACAAAAACCTGTTTGGATTACAAACCAGCGATCTAGACAATTAGTACATAAATGGAGAGCCGAAGAGCAAGCCATTTTGGTTGGGACAAATACCGTTTTAAAAGACAACCCAACTTTAACGGTTAGAGATTGGACTGGTAATCATCCTATTCGTGTAGTTTTAGATAAAAATGAAAAACTTAATAAAACGCTTTCCATATTTAATACTAAAGCTGAAACTTTAATATTAAAAGAGAATACAGCTAAAGCTATTTGCAGCACATTACATAAAAACAACATCAACTCTATAATTATTGAAGGTGGCGCAAAAACACTTCAGCTTTTTATAGACGAAAAACTTTGGGATGAAGCAAGAGTATTTATTGGTAAAGCAGAATTTAAAGAAGGGACTAAAGCACCTTATTTCTCTGGTGAGTTAATTTCTGAAGAAAAAATACTTGAGGATACATTAAAGATTTATAAAAACAATTAGATTCCTGCCTTGGCAAGAATGACACACAAAACATGATAAAAACCATAATATTTGATTTCGGAGACGTATTCATCAACCTTGATAAAGAAGGTGCCATGAAAAATGCATTGGAACTTTTTGAAATAGAAGAGCTATCTGAAGACTTAGTTGCTATAAACACACTTTACGAACAAGGTTTATTATCTACAGAAGAATTTGTTGACTTTTACACAGAAAACTTTCCTAAGCTTTCTAAAAAAGAAATTATTGAAGCCTGGAATTATATTATTTGTGATTTTCCACCAAAAAGGTTCGATTTTGCTAAGCAGTTAGCAGAAGACAAAAAATACAACTTGATTTTATTAAGCAATACAAACGAGTTACACATAGATTGTATAAAAAAACATGTGTCTTTTTATGACGATTTTAAATCCTGCTTTAATAAATTTTACCTGTCTCATGAAATTATGCTAAGAAAACCAAATGCAGATATTTTTGAATTTGTTTTAAATGAAAACAAGTTAAAAGCAGAAGACTGTCTTTTTATAGACGATACTAAAGAAAATACTGAAACTGCTGCAAAGCTTGGTCTTAAAGTTTGGAATAACGATCCAAAAACTGAAGATATTGTAGATTTATTCACCATTAAAAGTGATCTTTTTTGATTTACCTACTACTTAGTATACTAGCTTCCACATTAATATTTGTAATTTTTACACTATTAGGCAAGTACAAGATTAATACGCTTCAAGCCATTGTTGCTAATTATTTTACTGCTTTTACAGTTGGTGTTTTATCCTCTAAACAGTCATTAAATATTAATACAATAATAAATAACGACTGGTTTTATGGTGCTATATTTTTAGGCTTTCTGTTTATAGCCATTTTTAATATAATGGCTTTAACAGCACAACGTAATGGGCTTTCGGTAGCTTCGGTTGCTAGTAAAATGAGTGTTGTTATACCTATAATTTTTGGCTTATATGTTTATAATGAAAGTTTAAGCCCTCTAAAGACTTTAGGCATACTACTTGCTCTTTTAGCTGTCTATCTAACCTCTGTCAAAGCAAAAGAAGGCAAAGTTAAACTTAAAAACTTATGGCTTCCTATTTTACTGTTTTTTGGTTCTGGAATTATAGATACATCAATAAAGTATCTTGAAACCACCTACGTATCAGAAAATGGGATTCCAATATTTTCAGCAACAATCTTTGCTATTGCAGGAATAATAGGTGTAGTTATTCTTTCCGCAAAAGCGATAAAAGGAAACCTTAAATTCGATTACAGAAGTATTTTTGGCGGTATAATTTTAGGCATTGTAAATTATTACTCCATATATATGTTATTAAAAGCATTACAAGTTGATAGCTTTGAAAGCTCAAGCATTTTCACTATTAATAACGTTGCCATAGTAATGCTTTCTACTTTAATAGGATTAACTTTTTTTAAAGAAAAACTAATTACCAAAAACTGGATTGGGATAGGATTTGCTATTATTTCGATTGTATTAGTAACTTTAGCGTAATGGAAGAGAAAAGTAATGACACCTATAAAACAATATTAATACCTTCGGAAAAAGTCCTTTTTAAAGACAAAAACTCCAAGTTTTATAGCTACGCTTTTCCTTTAACAAATGAAACTAATGTAAAAACCCACATTGAAAACTTAAAAGAACAACATCCAAAAGCAGGCCATTTTTGCTACGCATACCAAATTGGCAAAGAAGAAAACACTATAAACTACAGAACAAATGATGATGGAGAACCTAATAATAGCGCAGGAATACCTATTTATGGACAAATACAATCTTTCGATGTTACTAATGTTTTAATAGTTGTTGTACGTTATTTTGGAGGTGTAAAGTTAGGTGTTGGAGGATTAATTAGCGCTTATAAAACTGGAGCGCAACTTGCTTTAGAAGCTTCAAAAATTAAAACACTTACTATCAATATTAACTATCTCATTAAATTTGAATACGAGTTAATGAATAAAGTGATGCGTGTTATTAAAGAAAAAAATTTAAATATTACGAATCAAAAATTAGAATTAGACTGCGAAATTAATATCTCGGTTAGAAAAAAAGAAGCAAATACTATTTTAGAAATTTTTGAATCTATCTATAAAGTATCCATTAAAAAAATGGAAACATAAAATATCAAAGTATAAAAACCGAATTCAAATTATTTTTTATTAAACATTTTAGTGCTTTGGAATTTAGTTTTTTTTCTTTGATATTTACTTCGCCAATGCATCAAGAAAATATTTTGGAGGTCTTGCTGGTCTATTTGTCTTTAAATCAACAAACACCAAAACCACATGTGCAGTTGATAGAATTTGTTGCAAATCATTCAATATTTCATACTCGAATTCAACCTTAACTGTAGGCTCATTTTTAAGTGTTGTTTTAACAGTAATTACATCATCATATTTTATGGGTTTCTTATATTTTACACTTAATGACACCACAGGAAGACCAACTCCAGTTTCTTCCATTTTCTTATAAGAAACACCTAATTTACGTAACCACTCAATACGTGCTACTTCTAGATATAATGCATAGTTTCCATGATGAACAACACCCATTTGGTCGGTTTCTGCGTAACGTACTCTAATATCAATTTTATCTGATTTCATCTATACTATTGTAAATTATTTTTTGTAGTTTAGTTTAAGTTAACATTATGAGAAAAAAAAACTAAATATTCAATAGCAAATCATTTTTTTTTTAAGTTTTTTGTTCACATATTTGTCTTGCTATAAAAAAGGGCTGGAATAATCCAAATTCCGTCTTTTTAGAACTAACTAAAAAACACAAAAATCCAACAATGAGTTTAACTGCGCAATCGGTATGGAATAACTGTCTTAATTTTATAAAAGATAATATTCAACCTCAAGCATACAAAACTTGGTTTGAACCAATTATAGCAGTCAAGCTAACTGATAATGCTTTAAGTATTCAAGTCCCTAGTAAATTCTTTTACGAATGGTTGGAAGAGCATTATGTTAAAATTTTAAAAGTAGCACTCACAAAAGAATTAGGAGAAACTGCCAAACTAGTTTACATTATTAAAATGGAAAACACCTATGGCAACAAACAGCCTTTTACAGAAAGAATTCCAAGTTCTAATCGTTCTTCGGTTAAAGCTCAAAATTTAGATGTGCCGTTAAAAAATAAAGACAGAGAACTACGTAACCCGTTTGTTATTCCAGGTATTCGTAATGTAAAAATTGAATCTCAACTTAATCCTAATTATAATTTTGATAATTTTTTAGAAGGTGACTCTAATCGTTTAGCACGTAGTGCAGGTTTAGCTGTTTCAGCAAAACCTGGTGGAACTTCTTTTAATCCGTTATTAATTTTTGGTGGTGTTGGACTAGGAAAAACACATTTAGCACACGCTATTGGTGTTGACATAAAAGATAAGTATCCAGAAAAAACAGTTTTATATATTTCTGCTGAAAAATTTACGCAACAATATATAGACTCTGTTAAAAAGAACAATAGAAACGATTTTATTCACTTCTACCAATTAATAGATGTTTTATTAATTGATGATGTTCAATTTTTATCTGGAAAATCTGGTACGCAAGATGTATTCTTCCATATTTTCAATCATTTGCATCAAAATGGCAAGCAAGTTATTTTAACGAGTGACAAAGCTCCTGTAGATATGCAAGATATAGAACAACGTTTACTATCTCGTTTTAAATGGGGATTAAGCGCAGAGTTACAAACACCAGATTTTGAAACGCGTATTTCTATACTTAAAAACAAACTATATCGTGATGGTGTAGAAATGCCAGATGATATTATAGAGTATGTGGCAAAGAATATTAAAACTAATATTCGTGAACTTGAAGGTGCTATTATTTCTTTAATTGCACAATCTTCTTTCAATAAAAAAGAAATAAATATAGAACTAGCAAAACAAGTGGTAGAAAAGTTTGTAAAAAACACCAAACGTGAAGTTTCTATAGATTACATACAAAAAGTAGTATCAGACTATTTCCAAATGGATGTAGATACGCTTCAGTCTAAAACAAGAAAACGTCATATTGTTCAAGCAAGACAATTAGCTATGTTTTTTGCTAAGAAACTTACAAAAGCATCTTTAGCAAGTATTGGCTCTCAAATTGGAAAACGAGATCACGCTACTGTTTTACATGCTTGTAAAACGGTCGACAATTTATCTTCTACAGATAAACAGTTTAGAAAGTATGTTGAAGACTTGACAAAAAAGTTGTCTGTCTAAAATCTTAAATTATGATTAGAATTTTAATGGTTTGCCTCGGAAACATCTGTCGCTCACCACTAACTCATGGTATTCTTGAATCAAAATTAGACACTGAATATTTTATAGTGGATTCTGCTGGCACAAGTAAATATCATATTGGAAGCCTACCTGATAAACGGTCTATTGCTGTAGCAAAAAAGAACAACTTAGATATTACAAATCAACGTGGAAGACAATTTGTTGTTGAAGATTTTGAAATGTACAATTACATATACGTAATGGACAAATCCAACTTCGAAAATATTACTAAAATGGCTCGTAATGTAGAAGACATTGCTAAAGTAAAACTTATTTTAAATGAAAGCTATCCAAGTAAAAACTTAGAAGTACCAGATCCATATTATGGTGGAGACTTTGGTTTTGATACTGTTTACAAGATGCTAGAAGAAGCTTGTAATACAATTGTTAATAAGCTAAAACAGTGACTAAAGTCAAACATAGTCTATCTTTTTTTTTATTAATTTTATAAAAAAATAAAAAAATGACAGCCATAAAAACGATTTACTCATTTCTCTTTTTTTCCTTTTTTTCATTCATTTCTTTTTCACAAACTTTAGAATTAACTCTAACTTCTAATAACTTTAATGATCCTGTAGAAATGGCTCATACCAATGACAATCGACTATTCGTTGTTAAAAAAAGTAGCGTTATTAAAATATTAAATAACGATGAATCTATTAACACTACACCTTTTATATATATAAGTGCTAGTTTTGGTTCTGGAGGAGAACGCGGTTTACTAGGTTTAGCTTTTGCTCCAGACTATAAAAATTCTGGACGATTTTACGTTAATTATACAGACAATTCTAGCACACAAACACCTAATACTGTTGTTGCAAAATATACAGTAAATAGTAATCCTGACATAGCAAATACAACAGAAACTTTTCTATTAACAATACCTCAACCTTACAATAATCATAATGCTGGAAAGCTAGTTTTTGGTAAAGATAGTTTTCTTTACATTGCTTCAGGTGATGATGGATCTGGAGGAGGTCCTGGAAATCGCTCTCAAAATACAAACACACTATTAGGTAAATTATTAAGACTAGATGTTAGTGGCTCTACATACACCATTCCAACAACAAACCCTTTTGTAACAACAAGTGGATTACCTGAAATTTATGCTATTGGTTTAAGAAATCCATGGAAATTATCTTTCGATAGAGATAATGGTGACTTATGGGTTACAGACGTTGGACAAAGCGCTTATGAAGAAATCAATAAACCTATTGATTCTGGAACACCTGGAGACAATTATGGTTGGAGATGTTATGAAGGTGCTAACAATTTTAATAACGAAAGTTCTTGTCCTCCAATGTCTTCTATTAAACTTCCTGTTAGCAAATACAATTATGGTAATGACCCAAACGGATTTAGATGCGCTATAACTAGTGGTTATGTTTATCGTGGCAGCATGTTTCCAGGATTAGTTGGCAAGTATCTATTTGCAGATTATTGCAGTGGAGAAATTGGTGTTTTAGTTTTTAGTGGGAACTCTTGGTCTATTCTTCAAATGGATCATCCATCTATAATAGAGTCTTGGATCAGTTTTGGCGAAGACAATTCTGGCGAATTATATATTGTAGGTGGTAATGCTATTTATAAAATTAATGATATTAATTTAAGCGTAAATGAAGAAGAGTTAAGTACTAACTTTAAACTATTTCCAAATCCATCAAAAGGAGAAGTGACTATTCATTTTGGAACTAACATTTCTCATATCGAATCAATTTCTATTAAAAACAACATAGGACAAGAAATAAAAACGTTTAATAACTTAGTATCTGAAAACATTAGTATATAAACACAAAACTATTCAAAAGGATTATATTTTATTAAAATGTTGAATAATAAAGGTTTGAAAACAATAAAAAAATACTCATAAAATAAATGAACGATACTTACGGAAAACTTTACCTTATACCTACAACTCTAGGAGACACAGATCCTCTTAACGTTTTACCTATTACAGTACAACGCATTATTGAACAAGTAGATGTTTTTATAGTAGAAAATGAAAAAACAGCAAGGCGAGATATAAAAAAAATCTGTCCAGACAAGGTACAATCAAGCTTAACACTTTTTCCATTAAATAAATTCACAGATATTAACGAGCTTCCATACTACTTAGAACCTTGTAAAAAAGGTTTAAATGTAGGTTTACTTTCTGAAGCTGGTTGTCCTGGTGTTGCAGATCCTGGTGCAGATATTGTAAAATTAGCACATGAATTCAATATAAAAGTAGTCCCATTAGTTGGACCATCGTCTATTTTAATGGCAATGATGAGTTCTGGAATGAATGGACAGAGCTTTGCTTTTAATGGCTATTTACCAATAGATAAAGGCGAACGTAAGCAGGAAATTAAACGTTTGGAACGCTTATCGTTCGAGCATAACCAGTCGCAACTGTTTATAGAAACACCATACAGAAATAACAAGTTTTTAGAAGACTTATGTAATACTTTAAATGGTAACACAGACATTTGTGTGGCTTGCGATATTACTTTACCTACAGAATACATAAAAACACTATCTGTAAACGATTGGAAAAAAAATAACGTCGACCTACATAAAAGGCCAACGTTATTCATAATTCATAAAAGCTAAAAAATTTAAGCTTTCATTGAAACTTTAGCACGTTTATTTGCTATAATTCTTGAGGTATCGTAACCTTGAAAACGCTTCATATAACTTTTAATAGATGTTCCGTAAGCATCTTCAACACCATTAGAGCCAAAACTTCTAAGGTATTTTTTTACACCTCCTGGTCCTGCAAGATGAGCTGCTGCTAATATTCCAGACTCTGTTATTACAATTCCATTAATACGTTTTCCTGTAAAACGCTTAATATCTTTTCTTAACACCCATTTATTACGTTCTGCATTTGCAATAAATGCTTTTTCTTGTAATTCTGGTGTATTTAAAAAATGTTTGGTATCATTAATACCTATTAACTCTAAAGTACTTGAACCAAATTGGTATTTTCCTAAATAGCCTAGTGTATTAACTCTAAAATAATTGTTTTGAGATTCTTTAAAACCTAATTGCTCTTTAAAGCCATTAAAAGATTTACCTAATTCAGGAGAAAAAGCATTTTCTTTTTCAACTATTGTATTATCTGTTTCAATAACTTCAATAGTGCTTTTTTTATTTAACAAAGTATACGCTTTGTTATTTGAATTGGTTTTAAGCGATACTACAATTAAAATACATATTGTAAACGCTAATAAAACTAACTTTGCAATACTTTTTTTACTCATAACCATTTGATTTTTTAAAACAGCAATATATTAATATACATGTTTAAAATTTCGAGTGCAAATGTACAACTTATTTTTTAGTACTTAAATTCTATCGACAAACAACTATTAAAAGTAGATAGCATGGAGTTTAACGTTACTTTTTTGAGTGAATTCCAAAGTTGGAAAAGGCACCTTTATGACATTAAAAATGCTAAAAACAGTCTTGAGTGTGTTCGAATTTGTTTTAATCTTGGCCAAATTTACGTCTAAACTTAAATAGAATTGACGTCGCCTATTTTGTTTTATCAACGTGTTATTAACAATAAGCACCTCATTACCAGACAACAGACCGTCTGCTCCATAACCAAATGCGACATTTAGCCACTTTGGAACTTTACTGTTTTTAAAAAATGAATGTACGTTAACCGAGAGCCAATAGGTTTGTCCATTATAATCTTTTAAAGCTTCTTCTAATATGCCATTACCTAGTTTATCTGGTCTTTGCGGCGAAAATTTGGTGCGTTGAAAAGAGTATTTCATTACAATGCGTTGCTCTTCCCAAAGTAATTCTTGACCAATAAACAAAACTGATCCTGTGGAATTTGCAATAAAATCTCCCCAACTAAATCCCCATTCACTAGAAAAACCATCTAATACTTCTACAGCTGTAAGAAAAGAAAAGCCTAAAGTTGCTCCATATAAAAGCTGGTCTTTTTTCTTTACACCACTCCAACGTAAAGTTTGAGCACCTAACTTACCTAGTTGATAAGATGAAAAAACATGACCTAATTTATCCATTTGAAACCATTCGCTATTATCGTTTATAGTCTGAAATTTTGAGCGCTCGAAATCTGCATACCAAAGTTGATTTAAGCCTAAAAGCGTTAAACCACCAACAGTAGACTGAGAAATTACTACAGTATTTCTTCTTTTAGTATTTAATGTGTCGCTTGGCTTTAAGAAATTATTCTGCGCAAAAGCAGCTAGAGATACATTTAGAAAAAATAGATATAATAAACAATACTTCACTTTTATCTATTTACGCCTTGCTTATTTATCCAACGAACATATTCCTGCTTATTGGCATTATGTTGAGATAAAGTTTTAGCAAATTTATGGTATCCAAAATTTTTAACATTAGCTACAAAGTATATATAATTATGTTTTTCTGAATTTAAAACAGCATCTATTGCAGATACATCTGGCATAAAAATAGGACCTGGTGGAATACTTCTATATTTATAAGTGTTGTATTTAGAATCTACTTCTAAATCTTTATAAAGCACACGCTTTATTATTTGATTAAAATTTCCAGATTGCTTTTTAACAGCATAAATTACTGTAGGATCTGCTTGTAAAGGCATTCCTTTTCTAATACGGTTTAAATAAACACCAGCAACTCTTGGACGCTCATCTACTTTAGCGGTTTCTTTATGCACAATAGCTGCTAAAGACATGACTTCGTTAATAGAAAGGTTGAGTACTTTTCTTTTTTTGGTTCTGGAAGTGTTCCAAAAATTTTGGTATTCTTTTAGCATTTTATCTCTAAATCCTTCTGCTGAAGTATTCCAATAAACCTCATAACTATTAGGAATGTACATGGACAAAGCAGACTCATTATTAAAACCGTTTTTGTTAAAAAATGCTTGATCTCGCATAGCATTAATAAGCGACAAACTATCTGCTTCTATTTGAAAAGCAACACGACCAGCCAAATTTTCTAACCTTTCTTGATTATTAAAAGCTATTTTTAAAGGCACGTTTTTACTTCTTATAGAATTAACAATATCATTATTATTCATTCCTTTTGTAATAACAAAACGACCAGCTTTTACATTTTTATTATATTTTTTCTGATCTGCAAGCGCATCGAACTTTTCAATATCTATTAATAAGGGTTCTAATTGCTCTCTAACGGTTGCATACTTTGCATTTGTTGGAATAAGAATGTAAGCTTCTTCGTTATTAAAAGCTGTATTAGGCTTCAACATTGCGCCATATATAAAGTAAGCAAAATAGGCTGCTACTGCTAAACCTACAATAGCTATTGCTCCAAGTATTTTTTTAATATACATTATTAATAAGTTGGTATAAATATTCGTTAGTATAATTTCCGTTTTGGAAATTCCAATCTTTTTTTAGTCCTATATTTTTAAAACCTTGATTTTCAAAAAGTTTAATGCTTGCCGTATTCGTTTCAGAAATATTACAATATAATTGATGTAAATCTAAATGAGTAAAGCAATAATTAGATAATAATGTTAAGGCTTCTTTACCATAACCTTTAGCTCTATTTTGAGCATTATGAATTAAAATTCCAATACCAGCACGACGGTTTTTAATATCGAAATCGAACAAATCTATTAATCCTACAGCAACATCATTATAATCTGAAATCATTAAACGCAACTGCTTAACTTCGTAAATATCTTTGTAAGCATGCTCTAAATATTCTTTTATTAAAGACTTAGAATAAGGTGTTATTGTGTTACTTAGTTCCCAAATAGTTTCGTCATTTTCTATGGTATGAATAAACTCTAAGTCTTCAGGTTCTAAAGCACGTAAGTAAATATGTTCGCCTTTTAATGTTACCATTCTATTTCGCCTTTAAATACTAATGTTGCTGGTCCTTGAAGCCAGATATTTTTATACCCATTTGTTGTTTTCTCAAAAGACACTTTTAGTGTGCCACCTTCAACATTTAAAGTTACTTCTTCTGTATTCGTTTTTTTTGTTGCATGCATTGCTAAAGCCACTGCAGTAACTCCTGTTCCACAAGATAAGGTTTCGTCTTCTACGCCTCTTTCATAGGTCCTAACAGCAAATGTGTTTGCATTTATTTGGTCTACAAAATTAACGTTTGTGCCTTCATTATTATAAGAAGAACCATAACGGATTTTTGAGCCTTCAGTTTTAACATCATATTCCTTTAAGTTTTCAACTAAAGTAACATGATGTGGAGAACCAGTATCTAAAAAGGTGTGACTATCGTGAACTTCAACTTCATTTACATCTTGCATTTTTAGTTTTACAAATTCGTTTTCTATAGTTGCTTCATGCAAACCATCAATAGCAATAAATGTTGTCTTTTCTTTAAAAAGGTTTAGCATTTCCGCGAAAGCGACAATACAACGTCCACCATTTCCACACATAGTGCTTTCGTTTCCATCTGCATTAAAATAAACCATTTTAAAATCTGAGGCCGAATCGTTCTCCAATAAAATCAAGCCATCTGCACCTACACCAAAGCGTCTATTGCATAAATGTGCAATTAATTTGGTGTTATTTTTGTTGAATAACTCTTGACGGTTATCAATAAAAACAAAGTCGTTTCCAGTGCCTTGGTATTTGTAAAAGGTTTGTGTCATTTAGCCTAATTTCTTTCGACAAATATAGTGTATTGAAAATTTATTTTTGTTGTTAATTTCTCGTTAAAGTTGATTTTTAGAAGCAATAAAAAAATTAACTTTATAGTTATAACAGTAATTCTAATTTAAATATTTTCTTTTTTACTCAATCCGTTTGATATAAATAAAGGATATTAAAAACAATTATTTATGAAAAAAATAGCAACACTGGTTTTGGTTTCGGTATTAGGAGGCACAATTACTCTAGGAGCATATAAAGCCTTTCTTGAAAAAGAACAAACAATTACACAAATAGAACAAGTAAAGCAACCTGCTTTTCAAACTGTAAATTATAAAACAAGTAATACTAATTTAGGTAGTATTGAGAGTATAGATTTTACAACTGCAGCCGAAAAAACAGTGAATGCTGTAGTGCACGTAAAAAATGAAACATCTGCTTCACAACAATTAACAATGCGCGATTTATTTATGCGACGCGAACAAAAACGTAGTCAAGTTGGGACTGGAAGTGGTGTTATTATTTCGCCAGATGGCTACATTATTACAAATAATCATGTTATTGCAGATTCTGACAAATTAACTGTTACACTTAACGACAATAGAACATTAAAAGCTACTATAGTTGGTACAGACCCAAAAACAGATATTGCTTTATTAAAGGTTGAAAGCGACGAAGTATTACCGTACACAACTTTTGGAGATAGTGATACAGCAAAAATTGGAGAATGGGTTTTAGCCGTTGGTAATCCTTTTAATTTAACCTCTACAGTTACTGCAGGAATTATAAGTGCTAAGTCTAGAGATTTATCTGGAGATAGCAGACAATCTTTTATACAAACAGATGCAGCAGTAAACCCTGGGAATTCTGGTGGTGCATTGGTGAATACCAATGGAGAACTTATTGGTATTAATACAGCCATTACCTCTCAAACAGGCTCTTACATTGGGTATTCTTTTGCTGTACCAAGTAATATTGCAAAGAAAGTAATACAAGACATTATGGAATTTGGTAATGTACAGAATGGTATTTTGGGAGTTCAAGGTGGCTCTTTAAATAGTGCTTACGCTGAAAAATTAGGTATTGGAGAAACAGAAGGCTTTTATATAGATGAAGTTTTAGAAGATACTGGTGCAGATTTAGCTGGTTTAAAAAGTGGTGATATTATTAAAAAACTTGATAACATTGATATAAATAAGTTTTCAGATTTAAGCGGTTTTATAAACACTAAAAGGCCAAATGATATTATATCTGTTCAATATTTAAGGAATGGTGTTCAAAAACAAACTCAAGTTACTTTACTCAAAAACAATACATATACATTGCTTCATGTTGGCATAATAAAAAATGCTAAGTCTAAAGATTTAAAAAAATATGATGTTAAAAACGGAGTTAAAATAACTCAATTAATTGGAGGATACGCTGAAAATTTTGCGCGTGAAGGAATTAAAAATGGTGACATTATCACTACCATTAATGGCATTAAAGTTAGTTCTGTTGAAGAAGTTCAAAATATAGTTAAAAACAGAGATTTTAATCAACCTTTAAGTGTCGTGTTAGTAAATTCTTTAGGTAAGACATTTAGATACGGTTTGAGATAATACTATAAATAACAACAAATAAAAAGCACTTTAGTTCATTCTAAAGTGCTTTTATTTTTTTAACCAAAATCCTTTACGAAAACGTTTGAAATATATACTTTTGCAAAAAAATTAGTGAAGCTAATGCCGAACTTAAAAAATTAACAACACACTAAACACCTAAACGGATGCCAGTTAAAGAAACCTATGAAAACGAATTAGCATTTCAAGCCGATAGACGTCGCGCTACTGTAGAATTCATTAAAATTGTTAGCGACCTTTGGTACGACAAATCTATTGAGTTGGTTATTTTTAGAAACCAATTAATAGATAGAAACGTAAGCCAAATTTTAAATCTTCATGAATATGCTGGTGAATTTGTACAAAAGCCAATTTCGGTTTTCGATTCTGTAGAAATTGCACAAGCCATTAAAACATTAGATTTTCCGCCTGCGAAATTAGATATTGGAAAATTAACTTACGAATACCATTTAGAAGAACAACAACATACTAATGCGCTTAGTTTTGTATCAAGTAAATTAAAAGGTGCTGGTAAAGCCGAAGAGATTACACCAAAAGATGTAGTGCTCTATGGTTTTGGACGTATTGGTCGTTTAGTTGCTCGCGAATTAATGACTAGAACAGGAAAAGGAAGTCAATTACGCTTACGTGCTATTGTTACACGTGGTAAAAATGATGCTGTTGTTTTAGAAAAAAGAGCATCTTTATTACGTAACGATTCTGTACATGGTGATTTTTCTGGAACTGTTTCTGTAGATTTAGAAAACGAATCTTTAATAATTAATGGCACAACGGTTCGTATGATTACTGCTAACCAACCAGAAGATATCGATTACACAAAATACGACATTAATAACGCCCTTATTATAGATAATACAGGTGTTTTTAGAGATAAAGAGGCACTAACGCGTTTAAAAAATTCTCCAGGTGCAGATAAAGTTTTATTAACTGCTCCAGGAAAAGGCATTCCAAATATAGTACATGGTGTAAACCATTTAGAGAACGATCCAGATAAAATAGATATTTTCTCTGCAGCGTCTTGTACAACCAATGCAATTACTCCAGTTTTAAAAGCTATCGAAGATACTTTTGGTGTAAAAAGCGGACATTTAGAAACTATACATGCTTATACTAATGACCAAAACTTAGTAGATAA
>NZ_JALZVX010000186.1 GCF_023299985.1 Lacinutrix sp.
GATATTTTAGAAGATTTTGAGAATATAATCGCAGCAGAAATTAGACTTCCTGAAGCAATGAATAGAAAATTGCTTTGCCCTTTTCAATATTTTGGAATAACTGATAGTATTGATTTAACCAATGTAAGTTGGGTAAGAGGAAAATATGCACCAAGTGAATTAACCGATTTATATACAGAAAGTGATAGAAGAGTTAGAGAAATAATTGATGCTTTAAATAAATACACAAAAGATATAAATGAAGTTAGGTCATTAGGTTATTGTGTTTCAATGGAACACGCCAAATTCATGGCTGAAAAATTCACTTTAGCAGGATTAAAAGCTGACTATCTAACTAGTAAAAACAGTAAAGACAGAGTTTATATTCGTCAGAAATTAGAAAAAAAAGAAATCAATTATCTATTTGTTGTCGATATGTTTAATGAAGGAATTGATATTCCCGAAATTGATACAGTTCTATTTTTAAGACCAACTGAAAGCTTAACTGTATTTTTACAACAACTTGGTAGAGGATTAAGACTTCACGAAGAGAAAGATTGCTTAACAGTTCTAGATTTTGTTGGAAACTCAAAACCAGAATATAACTTTGAAAGCAAGTTTAGAGCCTTAATAGGCAAAACAAATACAACTGTTTTAAAAGAAATTGAGGATGATTTCCCTCATCTTCCTTTGGGTTGTTCAATCATTTTAGAGAAAAAAACAAAAGAATCAATTCTTAAAAATATTTCAGCAGCAACATCATTAAATAAAAATAAATTAATTCAAAGAATTCAACAATTTCAAAACGACACTGATTTACCATTAAAGATAGGTAACTTTAGCACATTTTATAATATTTCATTACAATCTATTTACAAAAGAGGAAGTTGGAAACGTTTATGTCAATTAGCAGGAAGAATAGAAAAATTTAATTCTGAAAATGAAAAAGCTATTGTTTCAGCTATTTCAAACAAATGGTTATCTACAAATTCTTTAAGCTATTTTTCATTCATCTTAAAAATTGCAAAACAGAATTTTAAAGTAACTATTACAGAATTAAATGAAAATGAAAAAACCATGCTTTTAATGTTGCATTACGATGTTTGGCAGAAAGAAGGTGGTTTCGATTCTTTAGAAAAAAGTATTAATCAAATTGGAACTAATCCAATTTTAGTAGAGGAAATAAAAGAAGTGTTAGATTTTTTAATTGGTAAAACAGACTTTAAAGAATTACCTATTCAACTTCCTTACGAACAACCTTTAAAATTACATAGTCGTTATACAAGAGACCAGATTTTGGCAGCTTTTAGATTTAGTAGTTTTGAAAAAAAATCATTTTCAAATGAAGGTGCAGTTGAAAACAAAAACTTGAATACCGAAATATTATTTATCAATCTTGTCAAGTCCGAAGAAAATTTTTCACCAACAACCATGTATAACGATTATGCTGTAACCGATAAACAGTTTCATTGGCAAACTCAAAATCAGTCAAGACCAGATAAAGGAAAAGGATTGTCATATATAGAACATAAAAGCACAAATAAAAAAATCCTATTATTTGTTCGTGAAAAACCAGTGAATGAATTTGGGAATCGAAATGGTTATGTTTTTATTGGAGAAGGTGAAATAAATGACCATTATGGTTCAAAACCAATGAGTATTAATTGGGAATTAAAAGAGCCAATGCCTCATTACTTGTGGAAAGATGCTGCAAAGCTTTCGATTGGATAATGAACTAAAATATACTTTGATATTATCAAATGATACTATCAAAACATAACTACCTCCTCTTCTTCTTAGACTTAAACTTCGCCTTATCTTTTCTTTGATTAAAAGGCACTGCATCGTTAAAAGTGTTCTTCGCATCACCTTTTGGCTTATTTTTACGCCATTTCTCGTCTTTATTAGGCAATAAAACATTTAATAAATCTGGACGCCCAACTTTGTTTAAGGTCTTTTTTATCCAAGCCTTATTTTCATCTTTATACCAAAAGAAAAAACGGTGTTGCTCGTCCTTTTCTTTTCTAGTTTTTGGTGTATTAACCTTTTTAAGCGTATAAGGATGGTAACCAGAATAATAAATTACGGTTGCCACTGTCATTGGTGTTGGTGTAAAACCTTGTACTTGCTCTAACTGGAAACCCATATCTTTAGTTTCGGCAGCAAGATTAGCCATATCTTCCACCTCACAAGCAGGATGATTAGATATAAAATAAGGGATTAGCTGTAGCTTTAATTTTTTGGCTACATTAATTTTATCGAAACGTTCTTTAAACTTATGGAAATAAGTAAACGATGGCTTACGCATGAGTTTTAAAACAGGATCACTAGTATGTTCTGGTGCAACTTTAAGTCGTCCAGAAATATGTTTAGTCATCACTTCCTCTGTATAATCGTCTAACTCTTTTGGGTCTGCATTTTTATTAAATTCTGGCACTAACATATCATGACGTATTCCAGAACCAATGAATGATTTTTTAACCTTTGGATGCTTATCTACTGCTTGGTATAATTCGGTTAGTGGCTTGTGTGACGTATCTAGATTACTACATATAACTGGCGAAATACAAGAAGGTGCAACACATTTATCGCAAATAGACTGTACTTTACCTTTCATTTGGTACATGTTGGCACTTGGTCCTCCAATATCAGATAAATAGCCTTTAAAATCTGGCATATTAGCCACTTTATCGACTTCTTTTAAAATAGACTCCTTACTACGACTTGCTATAAACTTACCTTGATGCGCCGAAATCGTACAAAAACTACAACCACCAAAACAACCACGATGAATGTTTATAGATGTCTTAATCATCTCATAAGCAGGAATTGGTCCACGCTTATTATATTTAGGATGTGGTAATCTTGTATAAGGCATATCAAAAGAAGCATCAATCTCCTTTTCTGTCATGGTTGGATAAGGCGGATTTATCATCAACATCTTATCTCCTACTTTTTGAAAAATACGTCTTGCAGCTAATTTGTTAGATTCTTGTTCTATAACTTTAAAATTGGATGCATATTTTTTTTTGTCCTTTAAACAGACTTCATGAGATGCAATTTCTACATCTTCCCAATTTGCATTTTTAGGAATACTTTCATTTTTATCTAAAAGAACTGCAGTTTGCAATACTGTATTTATGCTATTAAAAGGCACACCTCTTTCAAGCAAACGAACAACTTCACGCAAAGGTTGCTCACCCATACCATAAACCAGCATATCTGCTTTAGAAGTTTCTAATATAGAAGGTAACAACTTATCGCTCCAATAATCGTAATGCGTTACACGACGAAGCGAAGCCTCAATACCACCAATTAAAACTGGTGTATCTGGCCATTTATCTTTTAAAATTTTAGAATATACAGAAGTCGCATAATCTGGTCTAAAACCAATATCTCCATTTGGAGTATATGCATCTTTATCACGTTTCTTTTTATTAGCATTGTAGTTACTAATCATAGGATCCATACAACCTCCTGTAACACCAAAAAACAACTTCGGTTTACCCAATTTTACAAAATCCTGAAGATTATCTTTAACATTAGGCTGTGGCACTATAGCAACACGCAAACCAAAACTTTCAAGCATACGACCAATAACAGCAGGCCCAAACGTTGGGTGATCTACATAAGCATCACCACTAAATAAGATAACATCTAGCGCTTCCCATCCACGTATTTTAACCTCTTTGTTTGTGGTAGGTAACCAATCTGAAAGTTGTAAGTCTTGCATATTACTGCAAAAATAGTTAAAAAATGAATCTTTATTGTTATTCTTAAAGGCTTTAGGCTAATATTTTATATAACAATATTACAGATGATAATAACAAAAGATAATTTTAATCTTTTTGATGATTCGTTTTTACAGATGAAATAAACAAAAGTAGTAGCTTTATTAACAGTGTTTTTGAAGAATTTTAAACACAATTAACAATACGAGAAAACATATCAACAAAGTTATCAAATAAAAGAGGCTTTACTATTTGGTAATAAAGAAGTTTATCGTAAATTTGCAAACTCTTTTTAAGAGAGGAATGTTTAATCGATTCGCATAAAAGCGAGTCAAAATTTAATTAATAACGTGGATACAATAAGCTACAAAACTATTTCAGCCAATAAAGCTACTGTTGATAAGCAGTGGGTTTTAATTGATGCTGATGGTCAAACTTTAGGCCGTATGTGCTCCCAAGTTGCAAGACTTTTAAGAGGGAAGCATAAGCCAAGCTTCACACCACATGTTGATTGTGGAGATAACGTAATTGTTATCAATTCAGAAAAAATCAACTTAACAGGAAACAAGTGGACAGACAAATCTTACATTCGTCACACAGGTTATCCAGGTGGTCAAAGAAGTTTAACTGCTACTGAATTGTTCGGAAAAGATCCGTCAAGATTAGTAGAGAAATCTGTAAAAGGAATGTTACCTAAAAACAAATTAGGAGCAGCACTTTTTAGAAATTTAACTGTTGTTACAGGAACTAAGCATGCTCACGAAGCGCAAAAGCCTAAAACAATTAACTTAAACGAATTCAAGTAATGGAAGTATTACACAAAATTGGTCGTCGTAAAACGGCTGTTGCTCGTGTTTACCTTAAAGAAGGTAAAGGACAAATTACGATTAACAAAAAAGACATTAAAGACTACTTCGATACAGCAACTTTACAGTACAAAGTAAACCAACCGTTAGTATTAACTGACAATGCGGAAACTTTTGACATTAATGTAAACGTATTTGGAGGTGGTATTACTGGTCAAGCAGAAGCTATTCGTTTAGCGATTTCTCGTGCTATGTGCGAAATAAATCCTGAACATAGATTAGTTTTAAAACCAGAAGGTTTATTAACAAGAGATCCAAGAATGGTTGAACGTAAGAAATTCGGTCAGAAGAAGGCACGTAAAAAGTTCCAATTCTCGAAACGTTAATATTATTGTTGAATTTATTTTCAACACAAAACAAAAAATTAAACAGTTATTGTTGTCCTAGTCCAATATAAAGACAGGATTTAGTTAAGCATCTAAATAGTTAAGGCGAATTTTAATAATGACCACTTAATTATTGCTAATCAACAGAACGTAAACTATTACAAAATGGCAGTAGAAGTAAAAGAATTACTTGAAGCAGGTGTACACTTCGGTCACCTTACACGTAAGTGGGATCCAAACATGGCTCCTTACGTATATATGGAGCGTAACGGTATCCATATTATCAATTTATACAAAACAGCAGCTAAGATAGAAGAAGCTGGAGAAGCGTTAGCAAAAATCGCAGCCTCTGGACGTAAAATCTTATTTGTAGCTACAAAAAAACAAGCAAAAGACATCGTCGCTGAAAAAGCAGGTAACATTAACATGCCTTTTATTACAGAAAGATGGCCTGGTGGAATGTTAACTAACTTTGTTACTATTAGAAAAGCAATCAAAAAGATGGCTACTATTGATAGAATGAAAAAAGATGGAACATTTTTAACTTTATCTAAAAAAGAACGTCTACAAGTAGATCGTTTAAGAGCTAAGTTAGAAAAGAATTTAGGTTCTATTGTTGACATGACGCGTCTTCCAGGAGCTCTGTTTGTTGTAGATATTAAACGTGAGCACATCGCGATTAAAGAAGCACAGAAATTAAACATTCCAATTTTTGCAATGGTAGATACTAACTCTGATCCACGTCAAGTAGATTACGTAATACCAGCAAATGATGATGCTTCTAAATCGATCGATAAAATTTTAACGCATGTTACTGAAGCTGTTAAAGGTGGATTAAATGCACGTAAAGCTGAAAAAGAAGCGAAAGCTGAAGGTAAAACTGAAACAAAAGCAGCAAAACCAGAAGCGAAAGCAAAGCCAGCTAAAAAGGAAGCTCCTGCAAAAAAAGTAGCAGCAGCTAACGAAGAAGAGTAAAACAATAAAATTATTACAAAATAAAGTCGTTTGAATCTTTCTTAATCGAAATTATTTAAGCGACTTTTTTAAAATATAGGTATCATGAGTGAAGTAAAAATTTCAGCACAAGAAGTAAACAAGCTTAGAAAAGCAACTGGTGCAGGTATGATGGATTGCAAAAAAGCCTTAGTAGAAGCTAAAGGTGATTTTGATGCTGCAATCGATGTATTACGTAAAAAAGGACAAAAAGTAGCAGAAAAAAGAGCTGACAGAGATTCGTCTGAAGGTGCTGCCGCAGTTAGAATTAACGATACAAACACTGTTGGTGTTGCTATTGTTTTAGGATGTGAAACAGATTTCGTTGGTAAAAACGAATCGTTTTTAGCATTAGCAGGTCAATTTGCAGATATCGCATTAAACCATAACAGTAAAGAAGAGTTCTTAGCTGCAGATTTTGGTGGTATGACAGTTGCAGAAAAATTAGTTGAGCAAACTGGTGTTGTAGGTGAGAAATTAGAAATCAATGCTTTCGAGAGATTAGAAGCACCTTACGTAGGTTCTTATGTTCACATTAACAAAATTGGTGCATTAGTTGGATTATCTCAAACAGAAGAAAATGTTGGTAAAGATGTAGCAATGCAAGTAGCATCTATGGGAGCAACTTCTTTATCTTACAAAGGTTTTGAAGCGTCTTATGTAGCAAACGAAACTGAAGCAAGAATTGCTGTTATTGAAAAAGATAATATCGAGTTAGGGCGTTTAGGTAAAACACTTAAAAACGTACCTCAATATATTTCTATGGCACAATTAACTCCAGAAGTTATGGAAAAAGCTGAAGCTGATGCGAAAGCACAATTAGCTTCAGAAGGTAAACCAGAACAAATTTGGGATAAAATTTTACCAGGTAAAATGGAACGTTTTGTTAGCGATAACACAACTTTAGATCAAGAACAATGTTTACTTGACCAGAAGTTTATTAAAGACGAAAAGAAAACTGTTGAAGCATACGTAGCGTCTCAAAACGTTGAAGTAACTGCTTTTAAGCGTGTGTCTTTAGGATAACATTAATATTACTGTCATTTAGAGCGTAAGCGAAGAATCTTAACACTAATATTTAAATTATAAAAAACCACTACTCTATTTTTAGAGCTAGTGGTTTTTTTTATGCTTAAAAAAACTTAATTTCGCGTAACTCATATTTCCGCATTTGCGAAAATATCTTACAGCCACATTCAAGATGAAATACAAAAGAATCCTTCTAAAACTATCAGGTGAAGCCTTAATGGGAAATCGCCAATATGGTATTGATCCAGAACGTTTAGCAGAATATGCTGAAGATATTAAAGCAGTAACAGAAAAAGGTATTGAAGTTGCCATAGTTATTGGTGGAGGAAATATTTTTAGAGGTGTTGCAGGAGCAATGAATGGTATGGATCGTGTTCAAGGCGACCACATGGGAATGCTAGCAACTGTAATTAATGGATTAGCTTTACAACAAGCACTTGAAGATGCAGAAGTAAAAACACGCTTGCAAACTGCCATTAAAATTAACGAAGTTGCAGAACCTTTTATTAGAAGAAAAGCAATGAGTCACTTACGAAAAGGGCGTGTAGTGATTTTTGGAGGCGGAACAGGAAACCCATATTTTACTACAGATTCTGCAGCAGTTTTAAGAGCTATAGAAATTGAAGCCGATGTTATTTTAAAAGGAACACGTGTAGATGGTATCTATAATGCAGATCCAGAAAAAGACGATAAAGCAATTAAGTTTGACCATATTACTTTTGACGACGTTTTACGTAAAGGTCTAAAAGTAATGGACACTACTGCTTTTACATTGAGTCAAGAAAACGATTTACCAATAATTGTTTTCGATATGAATACAAGAGGTAATTTAATGAAAGTAGTTTCTGGAGAAAATATTGGAACTCAGGTAAGTCTGTAACAAATTCCTACGTTAGCAGGAATCTAATAAGACTTTAAGGATAAGTATTCTTTAATAATTATTTATATTGCTTTTCGACTGCGATCAGTGTAACAAAGTAAACTAATATTCAAATTTGCATCAATTTACAAAATTGACTACATTAGTATAGGTTAAAAAATAGACACGTTGGACAAGCTTAGTGTAACATCAAGAATCAATTTGGCTTAATTATTGTTTTAAGCTAATCAGTAATAAAAATTTCAACAATGAACGAAGACATTCAATTTATAATAGATAGTGCAAAGGAGTCGATGGATAATGCCATTCAGCATCTAATAAAACAATTTTCAAACATACGTGCTGGTAAAGCCAGTCCTGCTATGTTAGGTAGTGTAATGGTAGACTATTATGGTTCTCAAACACCATTAAGCCAAGTTGCCAATGTAAATACACCAGATGGTAGAACCATTACAGTTCAACCATGGGAAAAAGGAATGCTTCAAGAAATTGAGCGTGGTATTGCTTATGCAAATTTAGGTTTTAACCCAATGAATAATGGTGACACCATAATTATTAACGTACCACCTTTAACAGAAGAGCGTAGAAAAGACTTAGGAAAACAAGCAAAAGCTGAAGCAGAAGATGCTAAAGTTGGTGTACGTAATGCTAGAAAAGATGCGAATAACGATATTAAAAAAGTTGATGGCGTATCTGAAGATTTACAGAAAAATGCAGAAGCAGATATACAAACGCTTACAGATAACTGTTCTAAACGCATAGAAGAACTCTTAGCGACTAAAGACAAAGAAATTATGACGGTTTAAACGTTAAAAGCGGCTTAATTGTCGCTTTTTTTATACGAAGAATCTTAACTTTATCGTTTATGTTATTATGTACTATTTAAAATCTATATTATTATTTTGTGTATTATTGTTTTCTACAATATGCTTTGCTCAAGATTATAAATTTATTCCGGCAAATCAACACCTTCTGTCTGACGAGCAAGTAAAGACCATGCAAATAATAATTACGCCTGACATTATACTTTTTAATGAGCAAGGTAGAATTTTGCCAATGTCCCAAATGGAACTCATGGCAAATCCAGATTATAAGCCACTATTTTACGCAGATGAAAATGGAAAATTAAAGTCTTTAATTTTTCAGAAAAAAAGTAACCATCCGGTTTTAGTTAAAAAAAATCCTGAAGCCGAATATACTGAAGGAGAAAAAGCTTTAGATTTTATTGTTACAGATTTGGATGGAAAAACTATTAAACTTTCAGAACTAAAAGGCAAAGTTGTAGTTTTAAACTTTTGGTTTACAAAATGTGGTCCTTGTGTTGTTGAAATGCCAAAGCTAAATGAACTTGTAAAAGAATACAAAGATGAAGACGTTGTCTTTTTAGCTATTACTTTTAATAAAAAAGGAGTTGTAGAAAACTTTTTATATGAAACTGAATTCGACTATACTATAGCAGCAAACGCTAACGATGTTATTACAATGTATGGTGTACAAAGCTACCCAACGAGTATTGTAATTAATAAAAAAGGAGAAATTATACTTAAAGAAATAGGGTATAGAACTAATATTAAAACTGTTCTTTCTAACGTTATAAAAGCTCAATTACAATAATTTATGCGCAGCTTTTGGTTATATCCCGTTTTGTTATTTTGGAGTTTTACACTCTCAGCACAAACACCAGAAAAAAAAACCGAAAAGCCAAAAGATTCTTTAGAATCTAGCGTACTATTAAAACAAATTGGTAATGGATTCTTTCCTACTAAAATTTGGAATTTCGACTTACGGTATTTAGTAAAATTCAACCAATTCGAAGGTTTTAGAACTGGTTTAGGAGGAGTTACTAACGATAATTTTTCAGAAAAATTTAGAATAGATTCTTATGGTGTTTATGGCTTTAGAGACCATCGCTTTAAATACAAAATTGGTGGTGGTGCATTACTAAATAAAGAAACTAAAAGCTGGCTAAACATCTCTTATACAGACGATTTAATGGAAACTGGAAGTTCTAATTTTTTAACAGATGGTCGTACTTTTTCGTTTTTTGAACCACGTCTATTAAATATTAGTTTATTTCACAAACATATTACTTCTGCTATTTCCTTGGAGCACGAAATAAATTCTAAACTAATTACCGAAACAGAGTTCGCTATTAGCAATATAGAGCCAACATATGATTACGACTTTGTTTTAAATAACACTGCTTTTAATTCTTTTGAAACTACTATAGCAAAAGTTTCAGTACAATGGAGTCCTTTTGTAGAAGAAAAAACAGTAGATAACAAAACTAAAACCGTAGTAGATGCTTATCCTAAATTTACACTACAATATAGTAAGAGTTTTAGAGATGTATTTAATGCAGATTTTAATTTTTCGAAATTAGATTTTAGAACCATTCATAAAATTATTCATAGTAAAGAATCTTACACTATTGGTACTTTTTCTGCAGGTTTAGCAAATGGAAACACGCCTTTGACGCATTTGTACCATGCCTACCCTAATAACATTAACAAAGAAACAATATTAAATCGCTTTTCTGTTGCAGGAATTAATAGTTTTGAAACCATGTTTTTTAATGAGTTCTTCTCAGATAGGTTTGCCACTATAGTTCTTAAACACTATGTAAAACCGTTTCATATATCTCAAGCGTTTAACCCACAATTAGTATTAATAACACGTTACGCTGTTGGTAATATAAATAATATTTCTAGACATCAAAATATTACTTTTGGCACTTTAGAAGATGGTTATACAGAATCTGGTTTCGAACTTAACAAACTCCTTTTAGGCTTTGGCTTAAGCTTTACCTATCGTTATGGTGCTTATCACCTACCTAGAGAGGAAGATAATATCGCACTTAAATTCACTTTTAATATTACATTATAATTTCGTAAAATCTATAGGTTTTCCATACCTTTGATGCTCCTTTTAAAGCATCATGGCTAAACAAAAAAAATCAAAATTTTGGGATATAGTTGCTAGACTAATTTTACGTAATAAAATTGGTATTCTTTTAGGCATTATACTCATCACTATTTTATTTAGTACCCAATGGAAATATATGCGTTTCACTTACACTGAAGCTAATTTATTACCAGACGATCACGAAATAAATATTGAGTACAACAACTTTTTAGACATCTTTGGAGAAGAAGGAAACCTTATTGTTTTAGGCGTTAAGGACTCTACCCTATTTACAGTTGAAAAACTCAATGCATGGAACACACTTTCTGATAGCTTTAGGACTGCAAATGAAGTTGAGAGCGTTGTTTCAATTAAAGATTTACAAAAACTTGTAAAAAACACTAAAGCACAAAAATTTGATTTAGAACCTTTTATTAAAGATTCTATAAAAACTCCTGCCGAAATAAAAAAGTTGCAAGAAGAACTTTTTAACAAATATCCTTTTTACGATAATTTCTTATTTAATACCAAAACAAAAACTGTTCGAACTGCTATTTACATTAAAAAAGATTTAGTAAATACGCCTGCTAGAAAAGACTTTGTAATGGAGACTTTAATGAAAAAAGTTAAAGTTTTTGAAGACACTTACAATCTAGATGTTCGCGTTTCTGGAATGCCATACATTAGGACGCTTAACGCTCAAAATATTGTTGATGAAATTGGTCTGTTTGTACTTGCAGCTTTGGGTATTACATCTTTTATATTCTTTTTGTTTTTTAGATCGTTTCGTGCTACTTTTATTTCACTAGTAGTGGTTTGTATTGGTGTAATGTGGACACTTGGAATTCTTGGTCTTTTAAAGTATGAAATCACGGTGTTAACAGCTCTAATTCCACCATTAATAATTGTTATTGGGATACCAAATTGTATTTTCTTAATAAATAAATACCAGCATGAGGTTAAATTACATGGTAATAAGGTAAAGTCTCTGCAACGTGTTATTACCAAAGTTGGTAATGCTACGTTAATGACAAATGTTACAACAGCCTCAGGTTTTGCTACATTTATTATAACAGAAAGCAAACTACTAAAAGAGTTTGGTGTTGTAGCATCACTAAGTATTCTAGCTATTTTTATTCTATGTTTACTTATTATTCCTATTATTTACACATTTTTACCTTACCCAAAAGAACGCCATTTAGAGCATTTAAACAAGCGTTGGGTTGGTGGTTTTGTAAACTGGACAGTACGTATGGTAAAAGAAAAACGTATTGCCATATATGTAACTTCTTTGGGTTTAATAATTGTTTGTATTATTGGTATTTATAAAATTAAGGTCTCTGGAAGTTTAATAGAAGACATGCCAAAAAATGCTGAGTTTTTTAGCGATATTCGTTTTTTTGAAGAAGAGTTCAATGGTATTATGCCAATGGAAATCATGATAGATACTAAGCGCAAAAAAGGCGTTATGAAATCTACTACTTTAAAACGCATGAATCAGCTTGAAGACTTAATTATTGAAACACCAGAATTATCTAGACCAATTTCTGTAGTTAGTCTCGTTAAATATTCTAAGCAAGCTTACTATAATGGCAATCCTAAATACTACCAATTGCCAACAAAACAAGAGGAAGCTTTTATTTTACCTTATGCCAAAAACTCTACTTCAGGAGAAAGCAATCTTTTAAATAACTTTGTAGATTCTACAGGTCAATATGCCAGAATAACTACGTTTATGAAAGATATTGGAACCGATAAAATGGAACGTATCGAAGAAAATCTTGTAAACAAAATAAACAATGTTTTCCCAAAAGAAAAATACAATGTTACCATAACAGGAAAAGCACTAGTGTTTCAAAAAGGCACCAAATATTTGGTTAATAATTTAGCACTATCGTTGTCTTTGGCCATTTTTCTTATATCATTATTTATGGCTTACATGTTTCGTTCCTTTAGAATGATAATTGTTTCGCTTATACCAAACTTACTACCATTAGTAGTAACTGCAGGTTTAATGGGTTATTTAGGAGTACCAATAAAACCATCTACTATCTTGGTTTTTAGTATCGCTTTCGGGATTTCTGTGGATGATACTATTCACTTTTTAGCAAAATACAGGCAAGAATTACAAGCCAATAACTGGAAAATTAAAAAATCTGTTTACGCAGCTTTGAGAGAAACAGGCGTAAGTATGTTCTATACCTCTATTGTTTTATTCTTTGGTTTTTCAGTATTTACCATTTCAAGTTTTGGAGGCACAGTAGCTCTTGGCGCTTTAGTTTCTGTAACTTTATTGTTTGCAATGCTATCTAACTTACTACTACTACCTTCATTATTATTATCGTTAGAACGTAGTATTGCAAGAAAAGAAATTCTTAAAAAACCTAAAATAAATATTATTCCAATTGAGAATGATTCTGAAGAAAATTTAGAAGAACAATAAAAACGATTAGTTTTAAAAAAAACTTGCTTGTTATACATAATTATAGATAAACATCCACTTGTTGCATATCTTAATCTAGCGCTATTATTCAATAGATAAAAAATTATTATATTGTGTACAATATATCCTAATTAATGATAAGCAAAACACAATTAATTACACTATTTCTATTCGTAATCTTATTCGTTTCTAAGTCGAATGCACAAATTACTGCGACTACTGACTGCTTAAAAACTCAATCTATTCATATTGAAGATTTAGTCATGTCGTCTGACAGCTTTATCCAAACAAATTTACCAACTATTAACGCTCCAGAAAGGAAGGTTAAAAAAATATTACTTGAAAACTATAATTTCTTAAAAAACTCTTTTTCTAACAAAGATATTATAAAAAACAATGTTGTTGAACAGGAGCTAAATGCTATTGTAGACAATATTATTGAAGCTAATCCAAAGTTAAAAGATAAAAAATTTAATATGCTTTATGCTACAGAATATGTAGCAAATGCATCGTCTTTGGGTAATAACATATTTTATATTTATCCTGGCTTGTTCGAGATATTAGATAACGATCAGCAATTAACTTTTATTCTATGCCATGAGATTGCTCACCAGGTATTAAAACATTTTCAGTATTCAATAGAAGAATCTATTAGATTAGAAAAAACTGATTTAACCAATGAATCCTCATTAAATTTATTTAGAAACAAAAGAGAATTAGAGATAAATGCTGACGCTTTTGGTTTCGAGTTATATTCTAACTTAAACTACCAAGAAGCCGAAGCTATAAAAGCCTTAGAACACCTTAAAGACTCTGACAGTATTCTATATTCTAAAAATATAGACATTAAAGAGCAGTTTAACTTTAAAGACTACCCTTTTAAACGTTTCTGGATTAACAAAAAAGAACAACTCTTAAAAATTAAAAAATACAAAAGTAATTACAGGAACTTAGATTCTTTACGTACACATCCAAATGTAGACACACGTATTAGTGCAATTAAGAAAATCAATATTCCTCCTTTACAACAAATAAACACTAAAGTATCTAAACAGCATTTAACTAAAATTAAAGAATGGCAAGACGCCAACTATTTATGTATATTAAAAGATAGTAATAGGTATGACTTGCATTTATTCTTTGCCTTAGAAAAACATTATTTAAATCCTAAAAATATTTTTGCTTCAGAAGTTATAGCAAGCACTCTATTTAATATTTATAAAGCTAAAAAGGAAAAACAGTTTAGTAAATTTATTCCTCCTCCAAATGCTTTTGCTTCTAACACTAGTTTTTTAGAGTTAAAACTATTTTTAAAAAACACTGAAGCTAGAGAAATTAGAAAAATAGGACTATGGTTCTGTAACTCAATAGAAGAAAAATCGAATACATTAATAAAAATTCAAGAAAAATTTAAACGCTTAGATAAATGAAAAAAATAGTACAAATAGTATTCATATTATTAACTATCAATTGTTTTTCGCAAACAGCAAAAGCCGAATATGGTTCAAAAATATTTTCGTCTACAGGTGTTTTTACAAACAATGTTAACGAAGCTGTTGGTTATTATAACATAGGACGTTCTTCTAAAAAGAATGAAGATAAGAGCTATAACTATAAACTAACTATAAGAGATAATAATTTTAATCCAATAGCAGAAAAAGTAATTCCATTTAGTAAATGGTCTTTGTATATTGATTCTGCGTTTAATGGAGAATATATAGCATTGTGTTTTTATGATATGAAAAAAGGCGAATACTCTGTTAAAATTTTTGATAAAGAATCTAATTTATACCTAGATGAAACAATCTCTTACAAAACTAAAAAAGAAATTAACAAAACACAAAAGCAGATTTATTTAGGTGGCTTTGCAGAATCGATAGATTTTATTGGTCTAAAAAACCAAGGTTTTTTACTTACTTATCCAGGAGATTATGGTGTAGCGAGAAATGGTTTTACTACTAAAGCTGCACTAATAAATACAGAAAAAGAAGCAACGAAAAGAAATATTACAATTCCTATTAAAAGAAAACACTTTGACAAAAACACTATACTTAGACTAGAATTCTTAGCGTCAAATAAAAAAAATGTAGTACTTAAGAAGTTAGACAATCACTACTCAATAGACATTTTTGATGCAACTAACGGAAATCTTAAATTTAGTACAAAAGAAAAAGAGTTAGATTCTGTGTATATAAATAAAGCATTTTTTAAAGACTCCGGTAATTTAGTTGTTGTTGGTAATTATTATAAAGATGAAAAAGGAAGACAAAAAAATGAATCTTTAGGATTTTTCTATCAAGAATTAACGCCAGATGGTAAAGTAGTAAAACTTCATAAAAACAACTGGAAAACTGTTTTATCCAAGTTTTCTAACATTAAAGAAAACAATAAATTAAAAGATGTAGGCTATTTATATTTACACAATGTATTAGAACATAACGATGGTTTTCTTGCGGTTTTCGAAACCTACAAGCTTACTAAAAGCGCGAAAAAAATACTATTATCTAATAGTAGCATCGGTAATAAGCAACTAACCACAAACGATGCCTTTATTTTTAATTTCGATAAAGATTTTAACACTAAAAATATTAAACGCGTAGATAAGCAAATAAGTAGATGGCAAGGAGCTAATTCAATTTACACAGAAAGATATAATGCAGAGCGTGCAGCTAAATTTGGAGGGTTTGATTATTTGTACCACCAAAAAGATGTAAACAGAAATAGATTTTACTTTTATTTTTACGACTACGAACGTAAAAAACAAGCTAAAAATGGGTTTGCAATTAAAACAACAATTTTTGAAAATGGAGAGTTTTTTGAAGATAAACTGACCATATCCTCGAAATCTTCTGAACATAAAGTACTACCAGCTGAGATTGGAGAAATTTTAATTTTAGAATACTTTAAAAAAGATAAAAAATTCAACATTAGAAAAGAGCGATTTTCATTAGATTAGAAACACAAAAAATTAAGTTAGTAGCAGATATAAACTTAGTCCTTTAGGCTATCTAGACTAGATAAAAACACAATCTATATCTAAATAGTTTTTTCAAGAACGCTCTTAATTTACATTACCTTTATTATCTTTGCTTGATAAATTTCACATCACAAAAATGACAAAATTAACAATTGCACAATTATTAAAAGAAACACCGCTACAAGAAGTAGAAGTTAAAGGTTGGGTTCGCACATTTAGAGCCAAAAGATTTATTGCCTTAAACGATGGCTCTACACTTAATAATATACAATGTGTTGTTGATTTCGAAAATACAGACGAAAATACTTTAAAACGAATTACTACTGGTGCTGCTGTTCATATTAAAGGAGAATTAATAGAAAGCCAAGGTAAAGGACAAAGTGTTGAAATAGTAGTATCTACTATCGAAATTTTAGGTGATAGTGATCCGGAAACATACCCAATTCAACCTAAAAAACACTCGTTCGAGTTTTTAAGAGAGAATGCACATTTACGTACGCGAACAAACACGTTTAGTGCTGTAATGCGTTTGCGTTCAGCATTATCTTTTGCTGTACACAAGTATTTTACAGACAATGGGTTTTATAATATGCACACACCAATTATTACTGGTAGTGATGCAGAAGGTGCAGGCGAAATGTTTCGTGTAAGTACATTAGATCAAAAAAAACCTCCATTAACTGAAGAAGGTGAAATAGACCAATCTAAAAACTTCTTTGGTAAAGACACAAACCTTACCGTTTCTGGACAGTTAGAAGCCGAAACGTATGCCATGTCACTTGGTAAAGTATATACTTTTGGGCCAACGTTTAGAGCAGAAAACTCGAACACAACGCGTCATTTATCTGAATTCTGGATGATAGAACCAGAAGTTGCTTTCATGGATTTAGCAGGTAATATGGATTTAGCTGAAGATTTTATTAAATCTGTTTTGTCCTATGTTTTAGAACATAATGCTGAAGATTTAGCATTTTTAGATAAGCGTTTATTAGACGAAGAAAAAACGAAACCACAAGCACAACGTAGTGAGTTGTCTTTAATTGAAAAATTAAAATTCGTAACCGAAAACAATTTCAAACGCGTAAGCTATACTGAAGCTATAGATATTCTTAGAAATTCTAAGCCAAATAAAAAGAAGAAATTCAATTATATTATTGAAGAATGGGGAGCCGACTTACAGTCTGAACACGAACGTTTTTTAGTAGAAAAACACTTTAAATGTCCAGTAATCTTGTTTGATTATCCTGCAAATATTAAAGCATTTTACATGCGCTTAAACGAAGATGGTAAAACCGTTCGTGCAATGGATGTTTTATTTCCAGGTATTGGTGAAATTATTGGAGGTGCACAACGTGAAGAACGTTTAGATGTACTAAAACAAAAAATGGCTGTTTTAGATATTTCTGAAGAAGAGCTTTGGTGGTATTTAGATTTACGTAAATATGGTACTGCAGTTCACTCTGGCTTTGGTTTAGGTTTCGAGCGTTTAGTAATGTTTGCTACTGGAATGAGCAATATTCGCGATGTAATACCTTATCCTAGAACACCACAAAATGCAGAGTTTTAGACACACATAACATAAATAATAATTAAAACAATCTACTAATATACATATTGTAGATTGTTTTTTTTATTTTAGTAAACAATACTAGTAATCATTTAAAACTATTGTAATAAAAAGCGCTTTTTTCCTTTTCAGTATTCTTAAATTATTATTAGTATAACTTAAATCTAATTATGCTTAAACAATACTTACAGTTCAAATTATCGCAGAAATTGTCTCCGCAACAAATTCAATTAATGAAATTGATACAGTTGCCTACGCAAGCTTTTGAGCAACGTTTAAAACAAGAATTAGAAGAAAATCCTGCGCTAGACACTGGAAAAGAAGAAAAAGTAGATGAGTTTGAGGATATGGATAATACTCAAGATGAGTATGATGAGAATGACAAAATTGAAGCAGACGACATTAATGTTGACGATTATTTAAGTGATGATGAAATTCCAGACTATAGAACAAGCGTAAATAATTATAGTGCAGATGACGATGAAAAAAGTATTCCTTATGCCTCAGGAACATCGTTTACACAACATTTAAAAACACAATTAAACACCTATCGTTTAAATGATGAAGAACGTAGTATTGCAGAGTTTTTAGTTGGTAGTGTAGATGAAAGTGGTTATATACGTAGAGAATTAAGTGATATTATGGACGATTTAGCGTTCACACAAAACGTCTATACAGAAGAAGACAAAATTGAAAAGGTACTTAAAATAGTACACCAATTAGATCCAGCTGGAGTTGGTGCACGAAACTTACAAGAGTGTTTAAGTATTCAATTAAGTAGAAAAGAGCAAGCTCCAGATGTTGCTTTGGCTTCAGATATTATTAATAAAGCTTTCGAGCAATTTACCAAAAAGCACTACAAAAAGTTAATAGCTAAGTTTGACATTACAGAAGCTCAGCTAAAAGATGCCGTTCATGAAATAGAGCGTTTAAACCCAAAACCTGGTGGCAGCTATTCTGGAAATACTAGAATGATTGAACACGTAGTTCCAGATTTTGCTATTAAAATTGTTAATGGTGCATTAGAGTTAACCTTAAATGGTAGAAATGCTCCAGAACTTCATGTCTCTCGAGAGTATAACAATATGCTTAAAGGCTATAAAGAATCTAAAGAAAAATCTAAAGCGCAAAAAGATGCCGTCATGTTTATTAAGCAGAAGCTTGATGCAGCAAAATGGTTTATTGAAGCTATAAAACAGCGTCAGCAAACATTATTTGTAACCATGAGTTCTATTATGCATTACCAGAAAGAGTACTTTTTAACTGGTGATGAGCGTAATTTAAAACCTATGATTTTAAAAGACATTGCAGACGAGATAGAAATGGATGTTTCTACTGTTTCGCGTGTTGCAAATAGTAAATATGTAGATACGCCTTATGGTACAAAATTAATTAAAGTATTCTTTTCAGAATCTATGACTAATGATCAAGGCGAAGAAGTTTCGACAAGAGAAATTAAAAAGATTCTAGAAACTATTATACAAGAAGAAAATAAAAAGAAACCTTTAACAGATGAAGCTTTAGCGAAGCTTTTAAAAGAAAAAGGCTATCCTATTGCTAGAAGAACAGTAGCAAAATATCGTGAACAATTAGATATTTCGGTTGCAAGATTACGAAAGGAATTATAGAAAAATAGTTAACAATTTCAACAAAAATATATGAGTTTAAAGAAATTGAATCTTGCACTAAATAGCTTAGAATCGCATATAAAAAATCATAGCACTTCTAATCCAAAAATATCTAAAAGCGATATTGCTTGGCATATAGACATAGCCTAAAGGTTATTAATAAAGTCTCTGATGCACTACAAAATTCAGATCCTGCTACTTATAAAAAGAATTTTAGCTTTTTAGGAAAAGTGTTCTTTATTCCAAGAGAAAAAGCCAAAGCGCCTAAGCATGTTAAACCACCAGAAGTTATTTTAAAAGAAGATTTGGTTTCCAAGTAGTATTAGCTAAAACTAATATTGAAACTATATCAAGCCTTGATAAAAATGCTTATTTCAAGCATCTGCTTTTTGGTGATGTAAATACTTCTAGAATTTATAGGTTTTTGGTGTTACACACTAATCATCATTTAAAGATTATTGAGGATGTATTGAAGTAATTGATTTTAGTAACCTGACACTAACAATCGCATAGCGTCTTTTGTACCACATTTTTGTTATTTATGATATGCCTTTGCTGCACGCTCTCTATGTTTCATTTAAAATCCATCCATCAATTGAAGCTTTTAAAGTATATGCTTCGGGAGCCATTAAACCTGTAGTCCAAACTAATGGGTTAGATTTTGTTTGTTTTAAATAAGAAGAAAAATAATTTTTACTAATACAAGCTAAAATAATAGCATCTCTCTTTTTATTGTCTATTGCATTAAAATCACCTTCAACTTCAAATTCCATTAATCCATCATGACCAACATAGCCTAATAACTGTGCATCTACACCAAAGCAAAGTTCTTTTTTATTATGAATTAATTTTAGAGCATTATTACCTGCATTAGCTTCCAAAAAACCTATTGTTGTCTGTTTTATGTATTTGCCATTATAAGCATCAGCTAATAAGTAAGTATGTGAGTTTTTATGTTTGAATAGTATACGCTCTAGAATGTGCTTTTGAGAATTTAAACTTGTAGAAACTAATATCCAATCTTTACTCCGTTTAAAGTATCCTCTTACACCATACAAAGCATCCCAGTATAAATTATTTTTGGTAATTTGACCATTACCTAATTTTGCATGAACTGGAACTATACCTTGATTAATATTGTCATATAAAGCAACAAAAACATGAATGGTTTTTGGTTCTTCGTTTATTTGAGAAAAACAAAATAGGGAAGAATAAATAAAAGCTTTAGTAGTTTTTTCATTAATTATAAACGAAATACTATCAATTTTATTACAAACAAAAAACGCCTTTCCAAAAGGAAAGGCGTTTTTTAAAATTATTAGGATTATAAAAATTCCTAAACCTCGAAAGGTTCGATAGAAACATAAGACTTGTTGTTTCTTTTCTTAGTAAATTTTACAAGACCATCTACATATGCATGTAAAGTATGATCTTTTCCTTGGTATACGTTTTCACCTGGGTGATGCGTATTACCTCTTTGTCTTAATATGATGTTTCCAGCAATAGCAGCTTGTCCACCAAATATCTTAACGCCTAAACGTTTTGATTCTGATTCTCTACCATTCTTCGAACTACCAACTCCTTTTTTATGAGCCATTGTCTTAAGGTTTTATATTGTTATACTTAAGTAGTTTAGCAATTAAGCTTTACCACCATCTAATTCGTCTTGCCATTTCTTTAACTCATCCCACTTACCATCAGCAGCCATTTGAGCTTGTGCTGGCCAAGTATCTGTTACGTGGTTTCCACGAACACCTGCAATGATTTCAGAAATTTTAGAAGCTTCAGTTTTTGCTAATTCAGCAAAAGTTGAAATTCCTGCTTCTGCTAATACAGATGCAATTTTTGGACCAATACCTTCAACTTTTTTCAAGTCGTCTGCTTTACCTGTAGCTTTTTTAGCAGCTGGCTTTGCAGCAGCTACTTTTGCTTTAGGTTCAGCCTTTGGAGCAGCAGCTTTCGCTTCTACTTTAGGTTCTGCCTTTTTAGTTTCTTTTTTTGGAGCAGCTTTTTTAGCTGGCTTAGCTCCTGAAGCTACAATGCTCTCAATAATAATTTCAGTTAAGGCTTGTCTATGACCGTTTTTAACACGGTAACCTTTTCTTCTTTTCTTTTTGAAAACAATAACTTTATCACCTTGAAGGTGCTTTAAGATTTTCGCACTTACTTGTGCTCCACCTATAGCTGGGGCGCCTAAAGTAACATTGTCACCATCTGCAATTAAAAGAACATTATCGAAAGACATAGTCTTTCCTTCTTCTGCTGCTAAACGGTTAACAAAAACTTTTTGGTCTTTTTCAACTTTAAATTGATGCCCTGCTATCTCTACAATTGCGTACATTAGCGTAACGTTTTTATTAATTTGTTATATAAATAAATCTACTTTCTTCTCAGAAAGCGGATGCAAATATACTTCTAATAAATTAATCTGCAAACGTTTTTTCGTGTGATTACTAATATTTTAAGTACAAAGCTTAAAGTTTTTCATGGTTTTTTTATTAATACTTTCTTATTAGAGAGTGAAAAATGATAATTCATTGTTAAATTTTTAACATTTATAACATAAAATGTTCTTCTATTATTATTTTTGTTGTTAGTCTGTAACATATACCGTATGTTATAGACTTATATCTCAATTAACGTAAATATCACAACAATGAAAAAAAGTTTATTCTCATTAGCAGCTTTGCTTATGGCAGGATTTGCAGCTAATGCTCAAGAAGTTAAATTCGAAGAGTATGATTTAAGTAACGGCATGCACGTTATTTTACATCAAGACAATACTGCTCCAGTAGTAACAACCTCTGTAATGTATCATGTAGGTGCCAAAGACGAAAAACCAGACCGTACAGGTATGGCTCACTTTTTCGAACACCTTTTATTTGAAGGAACAGAAAACATAGCCCGTGGCGAATGGTTTAAAATTGTAACTTCTAATGGAGGAAGCAATAATGCCAATACAACAGACGATAGAACATATTATTTTGAAGTATTCCCATCTAACAGTTTAGAGTTAGGGTTATGGATGGAGTCTGAACGTTTAATGCATCCAATTATTAATCAAATTGGTGTTGACACACAAAACGAAGTTGTAAAAGAAGAGAAACGTTTACGTGTAGATAATTCACCTTACGGTAAATTTATTGAAAACGTTAAACTTAATATGTTTAAAAAACACCCTTATAAAGGAACTACTATTGGTAAAATGGCACATTTAGATGCTGCATCTTTAGAAGAATTTCAAGCCTTTAACAAAAAGTTTTATGTACCTAACAACGCTGTTTTAGTAGTTGCAGGTGATATAGATGTTGCTTCAACAAAAAAAATGATTGAAGATTACTTTGGACCTATTCCAAGAGGAGAAGATATTGTTAGAAACTTCCCAAAAGAAGATGATATTACACAAACTATTAAAGCAAAGGCTTACGATTCTAACATACAAATTCCTGCAATAATGGCTGCTTACAGAACGCCAGCAATGACAGAGAGAGATGCTTATGTTTTAGACATGCTTTCAAGTTATTTAAGTGATGGAAAAACATCTAAGCTTTACAAAAAGATGGTAGATGAAAAGAAAATGGCATTACAAGTTGGTGCTTTTAGTCAAAGTCAAGAAGACTACGGAACTTATATTCTGTTTGCTTTACCATTAGGAGACAACTCTTTAGACAATTTATTAGCTGGAATTGATGAAGAATTAGTTAAAGCTCAAAACACTTTAATGTCTGATAGAGATTACCAAAAACTTCAAAATAAATTTGAGAACGACTTTGTTAACTCTAATTCTAGTGTTTCTGGAATTGCAAACTCTTTAGCTAGATATTATATGTTATATGATGATGTGAATTTAATTAATAACGAAATTAATATTTACAGATCTATTACTAGAGAAGAAATACAAGCAGCGGCTAAAAAATACTTAAATCCAAATCAAAGATTGGTTTTAGAGTATTTACCAGAAGTTAAAGAAGAAAAGTAAAAGATAAAATAACAAAGGCAAATGTACTTTTCGCAATTCTTAACTTTAAAAGTAAAGCAAGATGTTAAAACGAAAATACCATTTGATAGCTTTAAAAAATAACAAATACAAATGAAAACAAAAATAACAGTACTAATAGCACTATTGTTACTATCTATTTCGGCTACTGCTCAAATAGACAGATCTGTGCAACCTAAACCAGGTCCAGCACCAGCAATTACATTGGAAGTTCCTGGAGAATTTAAACTTAGAAATGGACTTAAAGTCTTAGTAGTAGAAAACCATAAACTACCAAGAGTCTCTTACTCTCTAACTATAGATAACCAGCCTCAAGTAGAAGGGGACGTAGCAGGTGTTTCAGGTATACTTGGAGCTATGTTAGGAAATGGTACAACATCTATTTCTAAAGATTCTTTTAATGAAGAAATAGATTTTCTAGGAGCACGTTTAGGATTTGGATCTAGTGGAGCATTTGGTGCATCATTAACCAAATATTCTGAAAGAATTTTAGAGTTAATGGCAGATGCAGCAATGAATCCTTTATTAACCGAAGAAGAATTTCAAAAAGAAAAAGAAAAAGCAATTGAAGGTTTAAAATCTAACGAAAAAAGTGTAGATGCAGTTGCATCTCGTGTTGGAGGAGCATTATCTTATGGTAAAAAACATCCTTACGGAGAGTTTATTACAGAAGCATCTTTAAACAATATTACACTGGATAATGTTCGTGCTTTTTACCAAAAAAACTTCAATCCTAATAACGCCTATTTAGTAGTTGTTGGTGATGTAGATTTTAAAACCGTAGAAAAGCAAGTAAAAAAATATTTCAAAAAATGGGATGAAGGAATTGATATCACTAGAAATATTCCTCAACCATACAAAAACGTTAACGCAACAGAAATTAACTTTATAGACATGCCAAATGCTGTACAGTCTAACATTTCTATTACTAGTAATGTAAAATTAAAAATGGGTGATCCAGATTATCATGCAGTTTTAATTGCAAATAAAATTTTAGGTGGTGGTTTTAACTCTTACTTAAACATGAATTTACGTGAAGCTAATGGTTATACTTATGGCGCACGTTCTAGTGTTGGATCTAACCGTTATGGCGCTTCTCGTTTTACAGCTGGAGCACAGGTTAGAAATACCGTTACAGATAGTGCTGTTGTAGAATCTTTAAAAGAAATTAAAAGAATTAAAACTGAAAAAGTTTCTGCTGAAGATTTAAAAAACGCTAAAGCAAAATACGTTGGTGACTTTGTATTAGCTTTAGAGCAACCTCAAACCATAGCGAGATATGCATTAAACATTAAATTAAACAATTTACCTAAGGACTTTTACAAAACGTACTTATCGAAAATTAATGCCGTTACTGCAGACGATGTACAGCGTATTGCTAACACTTATTTTACTGAGCAAAATGCAAGAGTAATTGTTGTTGGAAAAGGAAGTGAAGTAATTGCTAACCTAGAAAAAACAGGATTACCAATTAAATATTTTGATAAGTATGCAACGGCTACAGAAAAGCCAGAGCTTGAAGTTGTACTTCCAGAAGGTGTAAATGTAAAGTCTGTTATTAATAAATATTTTGATGCTATTGGCGGGAAAACTAAAATAGACAAAATACAATCGTTAATTATTAAATATGAAGGAACCGCGATGGGATCCACTATTTTAAGTGAAGAAAAAAGAATAGATGGAAAAATAGCTCAAAATGTATTTATGAACGGTGCTCCAATGATGAGTATTGTAGCAACTAAAGAAGATGCTTTTATGAAACGTGGCGGTGCTAAAAATCCACTACCAGGAACTATGGGAAAAGATCTTTCTAAAATTGCTGGATTATTTGTTGAAGATTATATTTTAAATGAGCCAACAGCGAAAATTACAGGCACAGAAAAAATTGAAGATAAAGAGGCATACAAAATTGAAATCCCTGGAGAAACTGTTACTTATGTTATGTTTTACGACGTAGAAACTGGACTAAAAGTTAAAGAAGTTCAAACAATAAATATGAATGGACAGTCTCAAGTACAGTCTGCTATTCTTAAAGATTACAAAGAATACGAAGGTATTAAGTTTCCTGAAACTAAAGTAGGAAGCCAAATGGGACAAACTGTAATTTCTAAATTAAAACAAGTAACAATTAATAGTGGCGTATCTGCTTCAGATTTCGAATAACTATAAAACTATTTAATATCTAAAAAATCTGAAGTCGAAAGGCTTCAGGTTTTTTTTTGCTTTTTATTTACCAAAAAAACACCCAACAATATTATTGCAGAAGCAACAACCTGTATCACACTAAAAGATTCTCCATCTAGTAATCCCCAAGTTAATGCTACAATTGGCATAATATAAGTAACAGAAGACGCAAAAACAGGTGTAGAAATTTGTACCAATTTAAAAAACAACACCTTAGCCATAGCAGTACCAAACAGAGATAAAATAGCAATGTATAAAACCGATACTGCAAAGTCTGGTTTATTAAACTGCTGCGCTGTAAAAAAATCTGTAAAAAACAAAACAATAAGACCTGGAATTACAATAGGCACATAATTTCCAACAGCAATAGTTAATGGTTTTACATCTTGTAAATACCTTTTAATAATATTTACATTAGCAGCATACATTAAGGTAGAAGCAATAATAAAACCTGCAAACAAGTAGTTTTTATTTGGGTTAAGCTCTGCTCCTTTTAAAATTAACAAAGCAGTACCAATAAAACCAATAACTACTCCTAAAATCTGTCTTTTAGTAGAAGTAATTTTAAAAATTGCCAATCCCATTAAAACTGTATTTAATGGCACTAAAGAATTTAATACAGATACTACTGCACTATCAATTTCAGTTTCGGCAATAGCAAAAAAGAAAGCTGGAATAAAAGAACCCAAAAAACCAGATATAATAATCCATTTCCAATCGGTTTTTTTAATTGTTTTTATTGTTTTAAAGCCAGCCAAAAATAAAAAGAGACCACTTAACACTGTACGTAAAGCACCTAGTTGGTATGGGTTTAAACCAACTAATCCCTTTTTAATAAGAATAAAACTGGTTCCCCAAATAACAGACAGAATAATTAAGTAAGTCCATTTAGATCCTTTCATTTATAAAACATGTTGATTAGTAATGCAAAAATGAAATTTTTAACGCAATAAATAGATATAATTGTTAATTTTGTAATTGATAACTTAATAACAAAAATTGATACGCACTAAGTAAGCCATTAATAATTAGAACAATAATTAATAGTAAACTAGATACTATCAATAAAAAATAAATTAAACACATGAAAAATTTAAAAAACATATTAGCAATCGCTATTATTACAATTGCAGCTTTTAGCTGTAAAAACGAAACACAACCAGAAGTTAAAACCATAGACACTTTAGTTAAAGCAACAAAAGCTGAACTAGATCCAAATGCAACCTATGCTAAAGCCGAATTTAAAATTGAAGGCATGACATGTGCAATGGGATGCGCAAAGAGTATTGAGAAAAAAATGGCTAAAATGGAAGGTGTAAAATCTGCAACTGTAGATTTTGAACGTGAGTTAGCAATGGTAGAATACGACCAAGCTAAAGTAACACCTGCAAGTTTAGAAGGAACTGTAACTAAAGTTTCAGACACATACAAGATTAAAGATATGAAAACAGTTGATGCTTTTTCTAAAAAAGCATGTGCAGCAGATTGTAAAAAAGACTGTTGTAAAAATAAAACCGAAGCAGAAAAAATGGCTTGTGCTAAAGATTGTAAAAAGGCGTGTTGCGCTAAAGAAGCAAAAGCTTAATCTTATACAGCTTATAATTTTTAAAAAGCTTCAACATAATGTTGAAGCTTTTTTGTTTGGAAAAAAGAGTTATACCTTTATGGAATAACATCAACACAAAACTGACGATAACCTGATTTATTTGCGGGATGTCATCTATATATGTGATGATATAAGGAGTTGGAAAAAATTATGAGAAACGAAAAGGTCAGTCTGTTAATTTTAGTTTTTGCAAGCCTAATTTTTGGTTGTGAACAAAAAACTGAACCAAAAAAATCTAAATTTAAAGTTGCTCAAGACTACTCTGAATTTGCAACGGAAATGGAAAATAATGACACTCTGAATGTCGGAGTTGTTTTATCAATGTGTATGTGGATTGAATATGACCAATTACAAATCACGAAATCAAATGACAGCGTTTTTCTTCAATTAAAAGAAAAACGTGTTATGCACGATGAACCTGTTCATTTTAATAAAGTTGTTTATGAATTAAAGAACGACTCTTTGAATTTGGAAAAAATGATGACTGATTTCGATATTAATTATCAAAAAGAGATAAGTAGTCCTTTTTTCGTAATAATTAACCCAAAAGAAAAAGACACAATTTTATTAAGAACAACTGGACTTAGAAACCGTGGATTTAATATTGAACGCTACCAAAGAATAATGTTTGAATTGTATCCTAAAGAAATGGAAGATTATCGAAATGAATATTTAATTCCACCACCAGAACCGATAGAAATTGAGGAAACCATAATGGAAAATTAAATACATTTAACAAAACAGCACAACCCTAAAAATGATAAAAAGCATCTTCTAAATGCTCAATCTTAAACTTATTATTTTCTTTTACAATAGCAACAATATCAAAACGCACTTCAAAATCTAATCCGTTTACGTTTACATACTCATCTACCGCTTTCACTAAGTTTTGAATTTGTTTTGGTTTTACAAAATCTTGAGGATTGCCAAAATCTGTAGTCGAGCGTGTTTTAACCTCTACAATTGCCAGCGTTTCTTTAATTTGTGCAATAATATCTACTTCGGCTTTCTGGAATCTATAGTTTCGTTCTAGAATGTGATAGCCTTTTTTTAATAAAAAATCTACCGCAAGTTGCTCTCCTTTTTTACCAAGTTCGTTGTGTTTTGCCATAATTCCTGCGCAGGCAGGAATCTCATCCTACTAACTAAATTTAATTTTATTATTTTCTGTCATTCAGAACAAG
>NZ_JALZVX010000187.1 GCF_023299985.1 Lacinutrix sp.
ATTGGTGATCCAAAATACGATAACAATCCAAGTGCAAAAGTAAGACCCGAACAAGGTTTATTAAAGCTTAGAAAAGAATTAGGTTTGTTCGCTAACATAAGACCTGTAAAGGCTTACAATTCGCTTTTAGATAAATCACCTTTAAAAACGGAGATTATAAAAGGCACAGATATTAGCATCTATAGAGAACTTACAGGTGGTATATATTTTGGTGAAAAGAAACTGAGCGAAGATGGAAATACAGCTTCAGATTTATGCGAATATTCTCGCGAAGAAATTGAGCGTATTGCGCATTTAGCATTTAAAGCTGCACAAAGCAGAAGCAAAAAAGTAACATTAGTAGATAAAGCAAATGTGTTAGAGACATCGCGTTTATGGCGAAAAGTAGTTACAGAGTTAGCAACGCAATATCCAGATGTTGCTCTTGATTTCTTGTTTGTAGATAATGCCGCAATGCAAATAATATTAAACCCAAAACAGTTTGATGTTATTTTAACCGAAAACCTATTTGGTGACGTTATTAGCGACGAAGCTAGTGTTATTGGTGGATCTATAGGTTTATTAGCTTCAGCTTCAGTTGGAAATAAACATGCAATGTTCGAACCTATTCATGGTTCTTATCCGCAAGCAACTGGAAAAGGCATTGCAAATCCTGTGGCTTCAATTTTAAGTGCTGCTATGTTGTTAGAGCATTTTGAATTACATGAAGAAGCAGATTTAATTAGGCAAAGTGTAGATAAATCTTTAAAATTAAACGTAACCACTCCAGATTTAAACACCATTTACGATAACATTTCGACCTCTAAAGTTGGCGATTTTATTGTAGATTTTATTAGCAACCCAAAAGATTCGAATCTTAACTTTACAAATATCCACTTAGGTCAATCTACAATTATCTAAGAAATAGTTTAAAAACAAATAACGAAAAGTATATATATTAAAGGCTTTTGTTTGAGTATTCTCAAATAAAAAGGGATTAAGACGTAAATATGTAATTCGCTTAAAATTCTTATTTATTCAAGAAATACTTCAGTACTTTTAGATTGAATTTTATAATAAAACAATGTCTACACAGCCAAAACTTACGAGATTTAATCAAAATGTATTATCGAAGTATCAAATATACAATAGTATATTTATGACACTTCCTTTTGATACAATCACGAAAACTGGTGCACTTTTGCCACTTTTTCACGAGACTTGCCAAAACGGATTTACCAATCAAGACAACCCAACAACCATAGTTGAACGTTTTTTTGAGAAGTACCAAAGTAGTCGTTCTGCCGAAAGCCAGACAGATTTATTATTCAAATTTATTCAATATATAGAACGTCAAGTCGTACTGTTCGATGCTATCGAAGATGCTGCATTTCCTATGGTTAACAACATGGATGGTATTGGAACTTTAAGGAGTTTAAAAGAAACCGCTACTGCAGAAAACAAACTAGAAACGCTAAAAAAATATCTCGAGGAATTTAAAGTACGTATCGTTTTAACAGCGCATCCTACTCAATTTTATCCAGGCTCTGTTTTAGGTATTATTACAGATTTAACCGAAGCAATTCGTGAAAACGATTTACTTAGAATTAACGATTTACTTGCGCAATTAGGAAAAACACCATTTTTTAAGCACGAAAAACCATCACCTTATGATGAAGCAGTAAGCTTAATTTGGTATTTGGAAAATGTATTTTACAAATCTTTTGGAGCTATTTACGATTACATACAACAAAACATTTTTGAAGGTGAACATATAGATAATGACATTATAAATATTGGCTTTTGGCCAGGAGGCGACAGAGATGGAAATCCGTTTGTAACTCCAGAAATAACATTAAAAGTTGCTAATAGATTACGCGAAACTATTATTAAAAATTACTATCGTGACATTAGAAAACTAAAAAGGAAACTAACTTTTAATGATGTTGAAGACAGAATAACTGCATTAGAACGTGAGCTTTACAAAACAATTACTAACGAAAAATCTACGTTAACCGTAGAATCTTTTTCTTCAGAATTAAAAGCAATAAAACAGATTATTATAAACAAACACCAATCGCTTTATGTAAATGAAGTAAATAGTTTGTTAAATAAAATTCACCTATTCGGATTTCATTTTGCTAATCTTGATATTCGTCAAGACAGTAGAAAACATGAACAGTTTTTTAATGAAATGGTAAACACTTTAATAGAAAGCGGCAATACTATATTCCCGAAAAATTATCACGATTTATCAGAAAACGAACAAGTAGAATTACTATCTAAAGTTGAAGGTAAAGTAGATTTATCTCTAATTAAAGATGAAGAAACTTTAAAGGCTTTAAAAACAATGAAAGCTTTAAAAACAATTCAAGATAATAATGGTGAAAAGGCTGCAAATCGCTACATAATTAGCAATAACCAAACAACTTTACATGTTATGCAATTGTTTGCGATGCTAAAACTAGTAGCATTTCAAGACAAATTAACTGTTGATGTTGGTCCTTTATTTGAAACGATTACCGATTTAGAAAATGCACCTGCAGTAATGAAGGAATTATACACTAATCCAGAATATGCGGAACATTTAAAAGCTAGAGGCAATAAGCAAACTATTATGCTTGGTTTTAGTGATGGCACAAAAGATGGTGGTTATTTAATGGCAAATTGGGCTATTTATAAAGCAAAAGAAAATCTAACAACCATTTCTAGACAATATGGAATTACCGTAATTTTCTTTGATGGTCGTGGTGGACCTCCTGCTCGAGGTGGTGGAAAAACACATAATTTCTACGCCTCTCTTGGACCAACTATTGAAGATAAAGAAGTACAATTAACTATTCAAGGTCAAACTATTAGTTCAAATTTTGGAACATTAGATTCGTCGCAATACAACTTAGAACAACTTATTAGTTCTGGTATTTACAATAGTTTAAGCGATAAAGATTTAAGCATGCTTCCTGAAAACAGAGAAGTAATGACCGATTTATCTGAGCGTAGCTACAAAGCCTATTCAGCTTTTAAAGCACATCCTAAATTTATTTCTTATTTAGAGCACATGAGCACTTTAAAATATTATGCAAAAACAAATATTGGAAGTCGTCCTTCTAAACGTGGAAAAGCAGAAGGCTTGGTATTCGAAGACTTAAGAGCCATTCCTTTTGTAGGTTCTTGGAGCCAATTAAAGCAAAACGTGCCAGGATTTTTTGGTGTTGGTACTGCTTTAAAACATTATGAAGACACTAACGCTTTTGAAAAAGTACAGAAACTGTTTCAAACGTCGGATTTCTTTAAAACATTAATAGAAAATAGTATGATGTCTTTGTCTAAATCGTTTTTCGATTTAACAAAATACATGAGTGAAGATCCTGAGTATGGCGAATTTTGGAATGTTATTTATAACGAATACAAAACATCTAAACGTTTGCTTTTAAAGCTTACTGGCTATAAAGAATTAATGCAAGAAGAACCAGCAGGAAGTGCATCTATTGCTGTTAGAGAATCTATAGTTTTACCACTATTAACAATCCAGCAATATGCTTTAAAAAAAATACAAGAACTAGAAAAAGCAGAAGTTAAAGACGAAGCGCAAATTAAAGTTTACGAGAAACTAGTAACACGTTCGTTATTTGGTAATATTAATGCGAGTAGAAATTCAGCTTAAGGTACTATCTGTCATTTCTGCGTAGGCAGGAATCTATTTTTAAATTTTACATAAAAAAACCTCGAAATACAATGTTTCGAGGTTTTTCAATATAACTAATTTAACTTTTAATGTTCATTCAATCTAAAATCTGGATAAGCATCCATACCATGTTCATGAGCATCAAGCCCTTCTAATTCTTCTCTTTCAGAAACTCTAATACCAACTGTTTTCTTCATTATAAAAATAATTAAAAATGAAGATATTATACATATTGC
>NZ_JALZVX010000188.1 GCF_023299985.1 Lacinutrix sp.
TCCTGTTATTGTAGAACCTGTAATAGTTCCTCCATTACCTACATTATTTGGTCCTGCAAGATTAAAATCCCAATCTTCACCACCATTCATTGTCCAACAAAGAGGAATAGTTCCTGCGTTTTCAAAACCTTCTGTATATGGTGCAACAAATGTTGTACATTCTGTAGCAAAATTTAATGGACCAACCCATATACTAAAATCACCACCACAATCTGACCTTACATAAGCCTCATAGTTTGTTGCTGATATTAATCCCATTTCTACATATGGATTGTTAGTAGTAGTTAATGTACCTGCTCCAGTAGGAACACCTGTTCCTGGATTTTGGACAACGATTTCCCAAGTTGTCTCAGCTCCTCCAGCTGTCCATGATAAACTAGCTGTTGTTGCTGTTGCACTTACAAATGATAAAGCACTAGGTTCAGGACATGTTACTTCAAAAACTGTTATATCATCAAATGCTACACCTTCATCTTGTACAGAACCATCTGATCCAAAAGCTATGCGCAACAAGACATTTACCTGTCCAGCCAAACCATCTAATGAATGACTTGCTATAACCCAACCATTTGATCCTGTTCCGTTACGACCTGTCCAACCTATTGGTTGGCCACCCGGATTTCCTGCTATTGTTCCATCGTTAAACCAATTGCCAGCATCTCCTAAAGCACCGACATTAACCCAAGTAGTACCTCCATCTATTGAAGATTGTAATACTGTTCCATCCCAACTAAATTCTGATTCCCACCAAATACTAAAAGATATACTAGGTGCAGCTAATGCTGAAAAATCAAATACAGGACTTGTTACTGTTGATGCATCACCATTATTATAGTCACCTGTTAAATTGGTTACCCAAGAATTTGCTCCAGATGAAGCACTATTTATGACCGTTGCTGCTGGTGTTCCTAAAGCCCATGTGCCATTATTTGTATTGTCTGCTATCCAGCCTCCATCTCCTGATTCAAAATCTTCAGAGTATGGAAATGTTGTGATTTGCGCATACACAGTATGTCCAAGAAATAGACACACTGCAGCTAATAAAAGTGTAATTTTTCTCATCGTTGCTTTTTCAATTAGTTTAAATAATTTACTAAGCTAATAAAAGTATTAAAACAAAAAAAATCTTTTATTAATTAAAGCATAAGAATACTCTTAAATTAGCATTTTCAAGGAGCTGGATTAGGATAAAAATCATGTATTTCGTTAATACTTTTTAAAATATTTTCGCTTAAATCTAAATCAATACTACTAATATTTTCTTTTAGTTGCTTTAAGTTTGTAGCGCCTATTATGCTACTAGTAACAAATTCTCTTTGATTTACAAAGGCTAGTGCCATTTGCGCTAGAGAAATATTATTAGTTTCTGCCAAATCTAAATACTGTTGCGTAGCCTTTGTTGCCTGATCACTGCTGTATCTAGCAAAACGCGGAAAAAGTTTTAACCTTGAGTTTTCTGTTGCAATATTTTTTATATATTTTCCAGAAAGCACGCCAAAAGCCATAGGTGAATACACTAATAAGCCAATATTTTCTCGCATAGAAATTTCTGCCATATCTCCTTCATACACACGATTTATTAATGAATATGCATTTTGGATAGTTACTGGTCTTGGTAAATTTTCTTTTTTGGATTCTTCAAGATAACGCATAGTTCCCCAAGCTTTTTCGTTAGATAAACCTATGTGTCTAATTTTACCTTCTTTTATAACCTCATCTAAGCTCTGTAAAACTTCTTTAAAATTATCTTCCCATTCACAATTTGGATTGTGCTTATAATCTCTAACTCCAAACATATTAGTATCTCTTTCTGGCCAGTGCAGTTGAAATAAGTCTATATAGTCTGTTTGCAGTCTTTTAAGTTCGTTATTTACAGCATCTTTTATGCTTTGCTTACTAAACCCAGTGGTTCTAATATGAGCTGTATAATCTCCTGTTCCTGCTACTTTTGAACCTAGCACTACTTTATCTCGATTTCCAGATTTTTTTAACCAAGTACCAATAATTTTACTGGTTGCACCTTGTGTTTCTTTAGCTGCTGGAACTGGATATAATTCTGCTGTATCTATAAAATTTACACCTTGATCTATGGCATAATCGAGTTGTAAATGTCCTTCGGTTTCTGTGTTTTGGTTTCCCCAAGTCATAGAACCAAGGCAAATTTTACTCACTTTTATATTTGTATTTGGAAGTGTTGTGTATTTCATGTTTGTGTTTGGCGTAATTTTCTTTAAATATAAAAAGACGATTTTTCTTTATTGAACGGAAAAGTTTAAATGTTTGTTAAGGTTTGCGTTAAGGATTGAGGTTTTGTTGAAGCTCCTCGAAGAGAGCGACTGCCGAAAGCCTGACCTTTAGGTAACGCCCAAAAACTATATATTGTTTAACAACTTAGAAATGGCATCTAACTTTGGTGTTAAAATTACTTCGATACGTCTGTTTTTTGCTTTACCTTCTACTGTATTGTTACTTGTTATTGGTGAAAATTCTCCTCGACCTGCTGCTGTAAGGTTTTCTGGATTAATATTTTTATTTTCTTGTAATATTTCTACAATTGCTGTTGCGCGTTTGGTAGATAAATCCCAATTTCCAGAAACTTGGCCTGTTCCCGTAAATGGTGCGTTATCTGTGTGGCCTTCGATTAAAACTGCTATTTCTGGGTTATCACCTAATACGTTTGCTAATTGTTTTACAGCTTTTTTCCCTTCTAATCCAACTGCCCAACTACCTGAATTAAATAATAGCTTATTTTCCATGGAAACATAAACTTTGCCATTACGTTGCTCGATGGTTAAGCCTTTACCTTCGAAGTCTGTTAATGCATTTGAAATGGCATTTTTTAAATTTGTCATTGCTGCATCTTTAGCTGCAATAACGTTTTCTAATTCTAATACTCTATTGGATCTTGCTTCGAGTTCCTTTTTAAGTTTTTCTAATCTTTGGTTTTCTAAAACTAGTGCTTGTTCTTTAGCTTCTAATTTTGCTAGTAATTCTCTGTTCTTTTTTGAATTTGCTGCAATTGCTGATGAACTGTTAGCTTCTAAAGCATTGTAAGAGTTTTTAAGGTTTTCATTCTGACTAATTAATGCTTCGTATTCGTCTTTTAAAATATATTTATCATCAATAGCTGAAGAATAATTATCTGCAGCGGTTTTTAATTCATTTTCTGCTTTATTTTTTTCTTTAAGTAAGTCGTTATATTCGTCCTGTAAGTTTCTATTTTCCTTTTTTAGGGTTGCATATTTATCTTCTAAGTTTTTATAAACTTTTGGAGATACGCATGAAGTTGATATAAATAGCAAGGTGATGATTGCAAATTTATTTTTCATTTGGAGTGGTTTTAGTATTCAATAATTAGCATTCAGTGAACAGTCGCAGTTTTCAAGTGTTACTCATTTGTGCTTACTCTATTCTTATTAATTTTCTAATTCGACTAAAATTGGACAGTGATCGCTATGTTTTGCTTCTGTAAGTATAACGGCTCTTTTTATTTTTTCTTGTAATGGTTTTGTTACCATAGCATAATCTAAACGCCAACCTTTGTTATTTGCTCTAGAATTTGCGCGATAACTCCACCAACTATACTCTACTCTTTTTGGATTTAAATAGCGAAAAGAGTCAATAAGTCCGCTATCAATAAAATTACTCATCCACTCTCTTTCTACAGGAAGAAAACCTGAAACATTTTTCATTTTTGGGTTATGGATATCTATTGCTTCATGGCAAATATTGTAGTCTCCACATATTACAAGATTTGGAATACTTGATCTTAAATTGTTTATATAATCTTGCATTTCTGCCATATAATTGAGCTTAAATTCAAGCCTAGCCATGTTTGTACCAGAAGGCAAATACATACTCATTACCGAAACACCATCGTAATCTGCACGAATGTTTCGTCCTTCGAAATCCATAGTTTCTATTCCTGTTCCATATTCTACATGATTTGGTTCGGTTTTACTTAAAATAGCAACTCCACTATAGCCTTTTTTTTGGGCACTATACCAATAATTATATTTGTATCCTGCTGCTTCAAAAAGTGTTAAGTCTAACTGCTCTTCAATGGCTTTAATTTCCTGTAGACAAACCACATCTGCATTAGTGTTTACTAACCATTCTATAAAGCCTTTTTTTATGGCAGCTCGTATTCCGTTTACGTTGTAGGAGATTATTTTCATATACTATTATTCTAAATTTCTGCTAAAATAAAAAAGTCCTGTTAAAAAACAGGACTTTAAAATTATTTGACTTCTCCTTTTAGATAAAAAACGTTAAAAGGAGGATCTGAGTTTCCTTCAACAACAATAGATTTATTAAATTTTCCTTTCTCATTTGGAATGAATCTAATTTTTATTTCAGCAGATTGGTCTTTAGGTATTGGTGATTTATCATATTTTACTAATGTACAACCACAACTTACTCCTATTGAATCGATTTTGAATTCGTTTTTTCCTATACTATTAATAAAAATTGATTTATTTATAGTGTCTCCAATCTTCAACAATCCTAATTCTATATTTTGATTATCTATTTCAATATTAGAAACACCATTATTTGAATTACAAGACGAGATAATTAAAATCAGTATTAATATTTTAAATTTATTCATTTACATGTTTTTCTATTAAATCATCAATATCGTTGTAGAATTCGTACCATTTATCATTTAACGACCCTTTATAAACTATTTTATTCAGTTTATCTACTATTAATAATTTTGGAACAGATTTATTATCTAATTTCTTACGTGAATCATCATCAACAACGAATAATGAATTAAATTCATAATCCCTAACATAGCTTTTAATGTCTATTAAACTGTCTCTAGCTAAAGGTAAATTAAGAGTATAAAATCTAACCCTATCGTCTTCTTTATATTTTAACATCAATTTCTCATATTCTGGGAATTTCTTAATACAAATACCACAACTTGAAGACCAAAGATCTATAATAATGACTTTATCTTTTTTAAAAAAGAAAGAGTTATTATTAATATCTTTAATAGATAATTCAGGAAATGGTTTGTTAATTGGGTTTTCAACATCAGATATATAATTTATCCAATTTGGCATACCAAAAACTGTTAGAAAAACAAAAATAATAGTGTAAAAGAACAAATAGTAACTATTATTGCCTTTTTTAAAAGTTAAATATCCCAAAAACAAACTAATGACAGGAAAGACTAAAATTGGTAAAACTTTAAGATTAGGTGATGGATTAACAAAAAAAACATAACCATATAGTAAAATAAATGGTAAAACCAAAATCAGTAAATTAAATCTGTTTTTATTTTTAGTGTTATCTTTTGACATTAAATATAGAGAGCCATAATAATAAAATATAGCAACTAAAAAAAACTGAACTATCCAACCTAGAGCAGCACTAAAAACCGCAATTAACGTTACTAATATTGTAGTAAAAATTATTTTTTTATAGTTCATTATTTTTTATTAACCGCAAACACCATCACAATCATATGGAATGTCTAGTTTTGTTGGTACGCTTTTGAGTGAATAAATTAACTTATTAAAATGGGAAGAATAGTTTACGATCAAGAATTTAAAAAGACAATTGT
>NZ_JALZVX010000189.1 GCF_023299985.1 Lacinutrix sp.
TTGATCTTGTTATCTTCAACTATAAGAATCTTAATGTTTTCTAATTCTACTTCACTAATATCTTTAAAGTAGTTTGTTTGTTCTTTTTTAATAGCTTCTTCTGCATATTCCAGAGGTAATTCAAAGAAAAAAGTAGAACCTTTATCTAGTTCGCTTTTTAGATATATTTTTCCTTTTAAAATATCTATTAATCCTTTAACAATAGAGAGACCTAATCCGGTTCCTCCATATTTTCTATTAATTTGAATCGAGCCTTGAGAGAAGCTCTCGAACATGTTTTCTTGTTTTTCTTTACTTATTCCTATGCCATTATCTTGAACCTCAAAACGAATATTAAATAACCCATTTTTTTCGTTAATTTTTTTAGCTCGTACCCAAATATCTCCGTTTTTAGTAAATTTAATAGAGTTACCAATAAGGTTAATTAAAATTTGAGATATTTTAAGTTGATCTGCATTGTAGTTATTAGGTAAACTTTCCTCAAACTCAAAATGCATTTTTATATTATTACCAACTGCAGAATTGTTTAAGGCAGAGATAACGTTAGCTATTTTCTTTTTTAAATTAAAAACTTCTTTTTCAACTTCTACTTTATTGGCTTCAATTTTATTAATTTGAAGGATGTCGTTAATAAAGGTTAAAAGGTAGTCTCCAGAGAATTTTAAAGACTTTAAGTGCTGTACTTGTTCTGGTTTTGGGTCTTCGTCTAAAAGCATATTTGTTAAACCTGTAACGGCATACAAAGGTGTTCTTAACTCGTGAGTTACAGTAGATAAAAAGTTTGCTTTAGTTTTTGAAGCTAATTCTGCTTTTTCTTTACTAACTATTAATTCTCCGTTTTTTTTATGTAAAATGTTATTAGATTTTAGTCTAATGTTATTGTTCTTGTAAAGCGATAAAGTTAAAAGTGAAAGAATGGTAATTAAAGCGATACTTAGAATTGTAATTAATTGAGTAATAGTATTCGTTCCGCCTTCGTTTTCTGTGTCAGCTTCGCTTTCTGTTTGGTTAACAGTAGAGAGTTTATTTGTTTCTTGTGAAGAAATTACGGCTTTTTTTGCAATGTTCAGCGAGTCTGAAAGCTTTAAATATGCTTTTAAATATTTGTTAGCAAGTTGGTAACTTCCATCTGCTTCTTGCAAATTGCTTAAGGTTAAATAACCAGTGCTTAAAACATCTAAATTTTTGTTTTCTTTTGCAAGAGCAAAACCTTCATTTGCGTTTTTTAAAGCTAAACCTAAACTTCCGTTTTTTGCTTGTACTTTACCTAAATATAGTAGGCTACTACTTAATGTTTTATCTAATTTATAACGTTTTGAAAGTAAAATCGATTTATTAAAAGAGTTTTCAGCATTAACAAAATCATTTAAATCAAAATATGCTTGTCCTTTTTTTAAAATAGTTTCTGTTGCAAGTTGTTTTAAATTTTCTTGATTAAATAATGCTTCTGCAGATTTGTATTGATCTAAGGCTTTTTGTGGTTTTTTTATTTTTAAATAAACGTCGCCAAGCGTTTTGTAAGTCTCAGCAAGATTAACATAGTCTTTTGTAATACGTTGAATTTCTATTGCTTTAGCTATAGTGTTAATTGCTTTATTTGGTTCTTCTTGTAGATTTTGAATTTCACCAAGTTTAGAATATACTTTACCTAACTTTTTTTTGTTTTTAAGTTTTTTTCCATTTTTAAGTGCTTTTTCTATATGGTTTCTAGCTTGACTATAATTAAAACTCTCAATGCTTTTTTGCGCAAAAGAGAGCTCTGTATTTATTTCTGTTTGAAGCGCGTCCTGCTCTTCTTGAGAAAGTTCTTGCGCATTTGCAATTACTCCAAGTAGCAAAAATAAAAAATAAAATATTTTACGAATTAGGGACATTTAAAGTATAGTTACGTTAGCAAATATAATTATTTAACCGACAAAAGTGTTTTTTTTCCGACAAATTGATGATTAGGTCAATAATACGACTAGAGTAACCAGTCTCATTATCATACCATCCAATAATTTTTACCATATTTCCTATAACGGAAGTCATTTGAGAATCGAAAATGCAAGAATGTGTATTACCAACGATATCTATAGATACAATTGGGTCTTCGGTATATTCTAAAACACCTTTGTATTTGGTTTCTGAAGCTTTTTTAAATGCAGTATTTATAGCATTTATAGAAACTGTTTTTTTGACATTAAATGTTATATCTGTTAGTGATCCGTTTGCAACAGGAACACGAATACCGCAGCCACCTATAACATTAGCTAATTCTGGAAATATTTTAGTTAAAGCTTTAGCAGCTCCTGTTGTTGTTGGTACTATGGATTGTCCAGCAGCTCGAGCACGACGTAAATCGCGATGTGGTTGATCGTGCAAACTTTGGTCTGTAGTATAAGAATGTATGGTTGTAATGTAAGCTTGGTTAATACCACACAGCTCATTTATTATAGCTATCATTGGTGCCGCATTATTTGTAGTACACGAAGCGTTAGAAATTATTAATTCAGTGCCATCTAAAGCGTCTTCATTTGTGCCTAAAACAATAGTTTTTATGTCGTCTTCAGTAGGTGGAACACTTAAAATCACACGTTTAGCTCCATGTTTAATATGATGATTTAAATCCTGAGACGTTTTAAATTTTCCTGTAGATTCTATAACAAAGTCAGGAGAAAATGGTTTCCAATTAATATGTTTTGGATGATTTTCGTTTAAAAGGCTAACTTCATTTTTATTAATTATAATGCTGTTTTTGGTATGGGAAATTTCACCTTTAAAAATACCATGAATACTATCGTATTTTAGCAAATGGCTTAGTGTTTTGGCATCTGCCAAATCGTTTATTGCTACAACTTTAATGTTTTTATGTTCTTGTAATAGTCTAAATACACGTCGACCAATGCGTCCAAAACCGTTTATGGCAACAGTAATCATTTAATTAATGTGCTTTTGTGCCTTGTAAGATGAA
>NZ_JALZVX010000190.1 GCF_023299985.1 Lacinutrix sp.
CCTGCATTAATAGTACCTGAAGGATTTGTTTTTAAGCCAATTGCATCAATTTTAGTTGCTTTAAAATCGGCAATTATTAAAAAAGAAGAAGCATTAGAGCCTTTAATATCTGTTAAAAAGAGTTTTAATGCTAATGTAAATTTGCTTTTAGTAAAAACACCATTTTATAATCCTGAAGATTTTAATGTAGATTCTGAATTGGATAATATAGTGGCTAACACAACAAAATCTGTAAACGCAACTACTTATCAAGGTGTATTAGAAAACTATAAAGAAACTAATCCAGACATGTTATGTGTTGTTAGACGTAAACGAGGTTTCTTTAAAAAATATTGGGAAAAAAATGTGATGCTTAAAAAAGATTTTCACGTTACCGAATTTCCAGTTTTAGTACTTAGTGGTCTAAAATAAATTTTATACTATTTTTAACAACAGTTTTTAAAGCTAATGGCATTTTATCCTTAAGCCAAGGATGTTTAGCACTAAAAACATGGTCTGTATCTTCAATAGATAACAACTCTGACTTATTATTCCAAAGATGAAGTGCTTCTGCTTCATTATACTTTACAGAAGGATCGTCTTTTGCATGTATTATTAAATATGGAATGTTTAACTTCTTAGTTGAAGCTTCAATATCCAGGCGTTTTTCATTTGTTTTAAAATCCTCATAAAACTGAAAATTATGAGGCATTTGTTGTTTCGTTCTTCCGTTTAAAACATATTTTACACCTCTTTTTCTCCATTGTTCTAAATCGCCAATAGTTGATGATCGTTTTGAGAAATCGCAAATACTAGCCCAAGTTATTAATTTTGTTATTCTAGAATCTTCTGATGCTTTAATAATAGAAATTCCGCCACCTCGAGAATGTCCAATTAAAGTAACGTTTTTAGGGTCTATTTCTGTATTAAATTCATTATTACTTGATAGAAAATGATTCAATATCGAATCTAAATCATCTAGTTCTTTAGTATAATTATTTTCAGCAAAAGCTTCTAAATCTGGAAAATCTATTGGATTTTCTGTTGTTCCTCCATTATGAGAGAAATTAAATTTGATAAAAAATAAGTCTGTATTCATAAAGGCTTCGGCTACCAAATTCCAACTTCCCCAATCTTTGAAGCCTTTATAGCCATGGCAAAAGATAACTAATGGTTTTGGTTTTTCTGTTTTGTTATAAAAAACATCAAAAACGATCGATTTTTGGTTCTTTCTATCTAAAATTTTATTTTTTTTAAACATTACATTTCTTTTTCAATTAAACCATAGCGGTAAGTATTTATATCTGTAAGATATCGTACCTGATTTACACATTTCTTATTGTTTAAGATATAAAGAATAGAAAATTAATTAGGTAGGTAATCCTCTTTAAAGAGAAAAAATAATAGCAAATAACAATGTTTAGTATTAATTACAATCTACAGCAAGTGATATAGTATCTAATGTTTTCCAAATATTATGATCAAACTCTTTAGGTGAAAACGTAAAAAGTACCGTATGTTTATTAGTTTTTGAGCAATAATTAACAATAGCTTTTATGTTTAGTTCTTGAATATCTTTGTTAAAAAAAGCATCAAAAATTTTTGCTTTCCCAATGTAAGTATTAGTAGTATTTGCATCTTTTACAAAAACAACATTAGCATCAGGAATATCACTTCCTTTACCAACTAAGTTCATTAAACCATTAAAATAAGCCTCAATATCGTCTTCAATGATATTTGCTGTAACTTTTGGATCTTCATCTAGATACCATAAAAAAGTATATGTCCAGAACTCATCACTATCTGGAGAGCTCCATCCTTCTGCAAATCTAACTTCTTCAATTCCTTTGTAATCTAATGATGGTGCAAACCTTATAGGAAAAGTTAATCGCTCACTACGCCAAGGTTCATCAATATCGAGTAATAAATCGGTAGTTTCTTGAGCATTAATAGACAAAGATGCTGAAAATGATAATAAAAAGAATAGAAATAAAAATCTCATAATAAATATTTACGCTAAGTGTTAAAGATCGGTATATAAATTGAGATCTCTCTACGATTTTTTATCAATATTCTAACACATAACAGTTCGATTGCTATTTGTCGTAAGTTCAAGAAAATCTTTACTATTAATTTTCTCTCCTAGTTTCTATTTATAGCAGTTGTTCTTTTAATTTTGTTTTAGAATCAATTGGTTATAGAACAAAGTAATAATCTAATTACAAAAATAGTTAAAAAAGAAAAATCGTAGCACAATTAAATTATATTCAACTAAACACTAATTTCTATAAAGTTAATTTCGGGATTACAAATCTCGATAATTAGTTTTTTTAGTTCTTCAAAATAACTATTTAAAGTTTCTTCTGTAATTAAAGTATTTTTATTTCCACCTCTAGATTGTTCTCGCTTTGTAAATTTTAAAAATCCAGCACTAAGGTTTTTAAATGAAATGACACCAGCTTCAATTGGAAATTGTAATGGCTTTTCTTTATTCATCATGTATGCATAAGCCAAAATTTGAAAACTTTTACTGTATTTTTTATAATCTGTAGTGAGGTCTTCCCAATCTACCAATGAGACTTCACTATCTAATACTTTTCCAGTTTTATAATCTATAATTCTGGTCATGCCATTATATTCATCTGCACGATCTACGGTTCCTTTTAGTTTTACGTTAAAGTTTAATTCTGGAATGTCTAGTGGTATTTCTGCCTTTTCCTCTAGTGCTATTATTTTAATACTATTCCCTTGTTTTAAATCTTCTATTTCAAGTTTTAAGAAGTTTTGGACGTAGCGTTTAGCAATTTCAAACACAATTAAGTTTTTACCTTTAGTCATATCACCATCTGCATATGCTTTTTTAAAATACTTTGAAATTTTAGAATCGATTTTAGGCTTCATTTTTTCAATATCAACCGTTTCTAAGTTTTTACCAATAAACGGTTTGTAAAGCGATTCTAAAGTATCATGAACTACTGTTCCCATTGTATTTGCAGCTACAGTTTCTTCAACATTTTCAAGATCTTTGATGCCAAGTAATTTCTGGTAGTAAAAATCTAATGGATTTCTAATATAACTTGTTAATGATGAAGGTGAAAAACCTTGCTGAGCAATAGATTTTAATTGTGTTATAACAGCTTCGGTTTTAACGATTTCCTTTAATTCTACATTAAAATTTGGAACTTGTGGTGTTACAATTTGATGTTTAATTGTATGAATACCTTCTAATTCTAACTGATTAATAAAACGACTTTTTTCACCACCAGTTAACACATCAGCTTCTGTGTTATAAAGTATATAGACGTTTTTTGCACGTTGTAGTAACCTGTAAAAGTGATAGGTGTAAACAGCATCTTTTTCTTTGTAGGTTGGTAATGCGTTTTCAATTTTAACATCGAAAGGAATAAAAGAATTATTTGTTTTTCCAGACGGAAGTACACCTTCATTAACACTTGATATTATTATAGTTTCAAAATCTAAAACACGAGATTCTAGCATTCCCATTACTTGTAAGCCTTCTAACGGTTCTCCTTGAAAATCTAAAGTTTCGCTTGTTAATAATTCTTTATAGATATTAAAAAGTGCAGAAATATCGTTTATATGGTTATAGCTAACATTTAATCTATAAAGCTCATTAAACAGCTTATTAAAGCGATACAAGTACTCAAGAGAGAAAAGGTTGTCTTCCTTTATAGTGGAAAGCTGTTCTTTTATTTTATTTATTATTTTGTAACAACTATCAATAGCATTATTTGCGTTGTTTTGCCAGTTATTAAATAATAATTCAAGTATTTCTTTATTGCCTTTTGTGTAAGATTTTATATCTGAAAGTGATAAATATACTAGATTATTTTTTTTTATGTTTTCAATTAGTAGTGTTGCATTATTTGCCTCTTCTGTGTTAAATAATGGCTTTATAAATTGATGTGATAATAGGTTAATAATATCTTTAAAGTAATACTTTTCTGAAGCTTTTATATGTATTGCAAATAATTGTTCAAAAAGTGAAGCTAAAGGAATCGAACTCAAGGGAAAACCCATTGTAATGTTGAGTTTTTTTATTGTAGAAGGTATAGAGTTTAAAACAGGAATTAGAAGGTTTTCATCACCAAGAATTACTGCAGTACTTTTTAAATTTTGGTTTTTAGTTTCTATTTTTTTTAGAATAGAACCTATTGTTTTTGCTTGTCCTATGTTTTTAGGCACTCCAAGTATTTCAATAATTTTAGGCTCAGAATAATGTGTTGTTATCCAATTGAATGGATTAGCTTCAAAGTATTTCCAATTAAGTTTATGCTGTCTGGTAAACAGTCCTGCATCATGAATAGGGTTTTCTATAAATACCTTATCAATGTCCCAATATATTTCTGCTAGATTATTTTTTAATAATTCTTGAATTATTGTTTCTTCAGCAGTATTTAAAGCATTAAATCCTAAAAAAACATGTTTTTGTTTATTTTTAGAGGCATAATTTTTAATGTTTTCTACAGCCTTTCTATAGATTAAGCCTTGGTAACCTGTTTTTTTGTCAATTAAAGCATCAGTATAATGATTATAGTAAAGTTTAAGTTTGTCCCAGAATTTAAGATAGTTTTTTACTACTTCTGTTTTGTCTTCTGTTAGAGACCAATGATCTAATTCTTTTATAGCACTTAGGTATCCAAAGATGCTTTTTTGAGGAATTAGATAACGGTCTATTTCGTTAAAGTCTTGCAGTAGTATTTGTGCCCATTTAGAAAAGGATTCAAATGGTTCTTGTTCTGCCTTAGGAGTTAAAACTAAATACGAATTATAAAACTCAAATAATAATTCTGTATTGGTTATAGATTTTAGTTCTGCTAATTCTTCAACAAATTCTTCTATACTAATAATATTAGGGGAGAATATGGTTTTATTAACAACTATAGATAACTCTTGTTTTAAAAAGACTCCAGCACGCTTACTAGGCAGAATAAAACTAAGGCTAGATATGTCATCACCTTTATCTTTAAGTTTTTGTAATACATCGAAAATGAAAGATTTCATGTGTCTATTTTTATTTTTTTAATGGTCACATGCTCTTTACTAATAGTCGTTTCATTAATTTATAAAGTTTTTACATGCTTGCTTTATAGTATAAAAATAAAAAACGCTTCGGTAAACCGAAGCGTTTTTATAAACTTATTTAAAATGTATTGAGAAACTTATTTTCTAAGTTTAACCTCAGTACGTCTATTGTTTTTTCTACCTGCAGCAGAAGCATTAGTATCGATTGGATAATCTTCACCAAATCCATAAGCAGTTAATCTTGCACTTGAAATTCCGTTTTCAACTAAGTACTCTCTTACTGCGTTAGCTCTTCTTTCAGATAAAGCTTGATTAGAAGACTTACTACCTTGACTATCTGTGTGACCTTCTAATGTGAAATTAGAATCAGGGTATTCTTTTAATATAGCTGTAATATTCTGTAAAACTTCAAAAGTTTGTTTCTTAAAAGAAGACTTAGCTGAATCAAATAAGATTGTTTTAGCATAAGCATTTAATCTATTTATAACTTCTTGAGAAGGTTGAACAACAGCAACAACTTCAGGACAACCATTGTTGGCAACTGTACCTACAACTTTAGGACATTTGTCAACGTTATCAGTTACACCATCACCATCAGTATCAGCCCAAGGACATCCATTATTTGCAGCAGGACCAGCTTCTTTAGGACATTTATCTTTAGCATCAGTTACGCCATCACCATCAGTATCAGGACAACCGTTCATAGATTTAAGACCTTTAACTGTAGGACAATCATCTTTACCATCTACAACACCATCACCATCAGTATCAGGACAACCGTTAAACTCAGTTAAACCAGCTACGTTAGGACAAGAATCTTTAGAATCTTCGATTCCATCACCATCAGTATCAGGGCAACCGTTAAAAGCTTCTAAACCTTGAACATCTGGACAAGCATCATTTTTATCAAATATACCATCACCATCAGTATCTTTTCCTCCAAATTTTACAGTAAGACCTGCAGAATGTTGGAAGTGTTTAGGTAAATAATCTTCAAAAGAGTGCTTATATTTAGATTCTACTGAAAAACCAATATTATCTGTAAACCAATATGTTAAACCTAAAGAACCATTTAAAGTTGCAGAACCAACATTATTGTTTCCTCCAACTCCGTTGTTGTTGAAAGGACCTTCTTCTATCCAAGAGTAACCACCACCAACACCTACTGTTGGATCAAGTCTCTTACTCTTAATTATTTCAGATAAATGGTATCTTACATTAGCATCAAGAGCAAAATAGTTTAAATCATTAACTCTAATGTCAACGTCAGGAGCATTAGCGCTTTCAAGTTGTCCATATTTAGTAATTCTGTTAATAGATCCTCCTACTTGTACAGAAAAATTATTCCCTACATATTTAGAAACATTTACTGTAGAAAGAGAGGGTAAAATACTCCAGTGATCTTCTACGTTAAAGAATTCATCGAAATAAGGTCCTTGAGGATCACCATCAAAATTGTCGCCTCCTACTGGGTAAACATCAATTGCGTTAATTCCAAAACCAACTGCCCAAGGGTTATCTTGGTCTTGTGCATTCACATTACTAAAACTTACTACAAGTACTAGAGTGAATAATAATCTGCTAAGATTTTTCATATTCAAAAATTTAATTTTTAAGTGTTAATTAAAAGCAAAAATAAGTTGTTAAACATTATTAACAAAGACAAATATATAAAAATATTGATTATTGTGCTAAAATGTTATTATTAATTGATGATTTCAAGTGTTTTTCCAACCTTAGTAAATGCTTCTATAGCCTTGTCTAAGTGGATTCTTTCATGAGCAGCAGATAATTGCACTCTAATGCGAGCTTTTTCTTTTGGTACTACTGGAAAAAAGAATCCAATAACATAAATTCCTTCTTTTAATAGCATATTTGCCATAGTTTGAGATAATTTAGCATCATATAACATTACAGGAACTATTGCAGAGTCACCATCTATAATGTCAAATCCAGCTGCTTTCAATCCCTTTTTAAAGTAATTTGTGTTACTTTCTAATTTATCTCTTAGTGATGTGTCGTTTTTTAGCATATCGAACACTTTTATAGAAGCGCCAACAATTGCAGGAGCCAAAGAGTTAGAAAACAAATAAGGTCTGGAGCGTTGACGTAAAATATCTATTACTTCTTTTTTAGCAGTTGTATAACCACCCATTGCTCCACCCATTGCTTTTCCTAAAGTACCTGTGATAATATCTACTCTTCCTAAAACACCTTTGTCTTCAAGAGTACCAATACCTGTTTTACCAATAAATCCAGTAGCATGACATTCGTCAATCATTACTAAAGCATCATATTTATCTGCTAAATCACATATTTTATCTAAAGGCGCAACTAATCCATCCATAGAGAACACACCATCTGTTACTATTATTTTATGTCTTGCTCCATTTTTATTAGCATCAATTAATTGTTGTTCTAAATCTGCCATATCGTTATTTTGGTAACGATACCTTGCTGCTTTACATAAACGTACACCATCTATTATGGATGCATGATTTAAAGAATCTGAGATAATAGCGTCTTCTTTACTTAGTAATGGTTCAAATACTCCACCATTAGCATCGAAAGCAGCCGCATATAATATGGTGTCTTCTGTACCGTAGAAATCGGCTATTTTTTGTTCTAATTCTTTATGTATGTCTTGAGTACCACAAATAAAACGTACAGAACTCATACCAAAACCATGACTATCCATTGCATCTTTAGCTGCTTGTATTACTTCTGGATGAGATGATAAGCCTAAGTAGTTGTTAGCACAAAAGTTTAAAACGGTCTCACCAGTATTTAAAGTAATTTCTGCTCCTTGTGGAGATGTTATTATACGCTCTTCCTTAAAAAGCCCATTGTCTTTAATGTCTTTTATCTCTTGTTGTAAGTGTTGTTGTATTTTACCGTACATGCTTATTTGTTGTTATTTTGTTGTGTAAATTTATAAAAACTATTAATTATAAGTCTTAACTGTTATGTCCTTATTAACGTATATAAGTAATTTTTTAATTACTTTAAAATCCATTTGTTCTAAAACATCTTGATAATCTTGAAGTTGATGTTGGTATTTAGGGTTATGTAATCCAGTTTTGTAATCTACAATCACCACTTCATTTTTATTATTTATTACTAATCGATCTGGTCTGTATATTTTTCCGGTTTTAGAAATAATATCACGTTCATTATATATGGTATTGTCTTTAGAGAATAAATGTTCTAAATCTTGGTGACCAATAATTTCTAGTATTGATGTTTTTAAGGCTTCTGCTTGATTTTTATCTATTATCCCAGAAGATTCAAAAATGTTAATAGCAAAATCTACATCGCTTTTAACTTTTATATGTTCCATAATATCATGCACTAAATTTCCTTTTTCTAGCGCATCCTCTTGTTTAGTGTCCCAAAGATAACCTGAGTTTGCAATTACCTTAATATTGTGGTCTTCTTTTGCTGTAGAAATAAATTCTTGTTGCTCAATCGTTTTTATATTATGGTCTTGTTTTTTAGACTCTGGTTTTTCTGGAGAGCCAAAACTATAAACTGTTTTAGTTTCGTCCCAATATTCAGTTTTTATTAAATAATCTATTAATAATCCTGAGTAAGATTTTAAATTAACTTCACCTTTTTTATTAATATCCTTTTTGCCTATTATATAGAGTTGTTCTACAGGTCTTGTTAACGCAACATATAAAAGGTTTAAACTATCGAGTTCTAATTCTGCTTGATGTCTTGAGTAAATAGCGTTTCCTTCTTCACCATAATTTTCGAAAGCACTACTATAATTTAATAAAGCGTAATTAAAACCATTATAATTTTCAGGATTTAAAGTAAACCATTCTTTAGGTTCAATGTCTTCATATATATTAATCTCTGCGTAAGGGAAAATAACAACCGGAAATTCTAAACCTTTAGATTTATGAATGGTCATTATTTGAATAGCATCCTGCTCTTGAGGAGAAATAATACTTAGTTTGTCTTTTTTAGTGTCAAAATACTCTAAAAACGCATTTAAATCTGAAATATTCTTTTGCGAATATTCTAGCACTGTATCTAAATAAAACTGAACATAAGCGTTAGAATGTTCTACTAATTTAAAGCTCCTCACAATAGTTTCAGCCAAATCAAATAAACTTAGTTGTGTTAATTGATTTGGATTTATATTAATTCCGAAAGCTTCAAAGCTTTTAAAAAAGTACTCTAACTCTAAAAAAACATGATTTTTAAAAAATTCATGCTTGTCTTTGATATTATGTTTTTCAGCTAAAAAATTAAGTATATTAACTTTGCATTCTGTATCGTTTGGGTTTGTTAAAACATTAAGCACATTATTAATAAGCTGTACTTGTGGCGCATTATTAATAAGCATGGTTTCATTAGAAGTAATTTTTAGGTTTTGGCTACTTAAAAATTGAGCAATTGCAACACCATGTTTTTTCTTTCTAACTAGAATACAAATGTCTTTTAAATCATAACCGTTTTTTTGACAGGTGATAATGGTGTCTAAAACGTGTTGCGTGTATACTTCATCTTTGTTATTATCTTCGTTTTCAAAATCTATAAAGTTAAGGTTTACATAACCTTGTTTGTTTTTTGTAGGTTTTTGCGAAGACTGTTCATAAAGTTTCTTATAATCTTCATTACTAAGTGTAATTGGATTAGAGGCATGCTTAAAAAAAGCATTGTTAAAATTTACTATAGTTTCTAAACTTCTAAAATTAGATTCTAAATTTTTAACGTCTTGTTCTATATAAAATGGTTTTGCGGTTTTATTAAACAGCTGCATAAACTGTTCTGCTTTTCCACCTCGCCATCTATAAATAGCCTGTTTTGCATCGCCTACAATCATGGCAGTACCTTTTTCTGCCTTTATGTTTTCTCCAGAGAGTGTATTATCAACCAACGGAATTAAATTTTCCCATTGCAATTGCGACGTGTCTTGAAACTCATCTATAAAATAATGTTTAAATTTTTCTCCCATACGCTCATAAATAAATGGCGTTGGTTGGTTTTTTATTTCCTTACTAATAATAGCGTTAAACTCGCTAATAAGCATTTTGTTTTCTTCAGTTTTTATTGCAACTAACTCTTTATTTATTACAGTTAAAACAGATAAAGGTGTCAGGTTTTTATAAATAGCAATTGGTAACAAATAGCGTTCTGGCAAAGTAGCAGATTTGTTAAACAAACCTTTTAGATCTTCAATAATGCTATCTATATTTTGTTTTGTTTCGGCTGTTGCTTTTCCTCCATAATATTTTTCAGCCTCGAGGTTTTGTGTTAATCTGCCTTCAAAATTTAAATCCTTTATTCTAAGGTTTTTCATTTTTAGAAAATGATTTGGCAAGTCTGAATAACTAAAATGGTTGTTAGGTATGTTATTTTCTTCAATAAGACCTAGTGCTTTTTTAGCAAGAGCCAAACATTCATTTTCAATATTTTTTATTGTCTCTTTTAAGTTTGTTTTTAAGTTTTTAAAATCGTCTGTTGTTTTATCGTTTAAAGAGTTTACAAAATCTAAATCACTTTCTTTGGTTAGTAATTTAGCAATGTTATTAAAATCTCTTGCAACGTCCCAACTTTTATCATCGTCTGCTTTTTCAATAGCAAAATCAACTAATATTTTTGTTAACTCTTTATTGGTTCCAGCTTTTGCTATTAAACGCTCTACAGCTTCGTTTAATAAAGATTCTGTATCTAATTCTACTTCAAAATTAATTGGCAAATGCAAATCGTGAGCAAAAGTTCTAATTAACCTGTGATTAAAACCATCGATAGTAGAAATATCGAACGCTGCATAATTATGCATAATGGTATTTAAGATGTCTTTAGCCTTTTTTTGAAGCGCTTCTGGCTCTAACTTTAAATCGTCAACAATGTTTGTAAACATTGGATGTGGATTGTTTAAATTTTCTACTTCAGAAAAATGTTTTAGCATTTCTAGAATTCGTGCTTTCATTTCACCAACAGCTTTATTGGTAAATGTTATTGCAAGAATATTTCTAAACTGATAATTACCTGACGACGAAAATAATATTTTAAGGTACTCTTTAACTAAAGTGAAGGTTTTACCACTGCCAGCTGATGCATTATAGACTTGAAATGAAGAGTTTGACAACATCAATATAAATTTGAGTACAAGATAAAAACAATTAGTGTGAAGATTGTTTAATTCTTAATTTTTTCAAAAGAAAATAGAAGCAATTAAAAACATGTTGTTAAAATATTATTAAAACAAAACACTTAATATGTCTTTAAATTTTTAATTGAAATGTTAAAGTACTAAATTTACAGTCACAGAATTATGAACCAAAAAACATAAAATTATGGCTTTCGAATTACCGAAATTAAAATATGCTTACGACGCTTTAGAACCAAATATCGACGCTCGTACTATGGAAATACACCATTCTAAACATCACAATGGATACACATCTAAATTAAATGCTGCAATAGAAGGAACAAATTTAGAAGGAAAATCTATTGAAAACATATTAGAAAATCTTGATATGGATAATAAAGGTGTTAGAAATAATGGTGGTGGTTTTTATAACCACTCTTTATTTTGGGAAGTAATGAACCCAGAAGATAAAGGAAGACTTTCTGGAGAATTAAAAGATGCTATCGAGGCAGCTTACAGTTCTGTAGATGCTTTTAAAGATGCATTTAGTAAAGCAGCAGCAACACAATTTGGTTCTGGTTGGGCTTGGTTATGTGTGCATAAAGGTGGAAAAGTAGAAGTATGTTCTACACCAAACCAAGATAATCCATTAATGCCAGGCGTAACTTGTGGAGGAACACCAATTTTAGGATTGGATGTTTGGGAACACGCTTACTATTTAAACTACCAAAACAGAAGGCCAGATTATATTAATGCTTTTTTTAATGTAATTAACTGGAACGAAGTTGAGAGACGTTATGCTTTAGCAAAATAAGCTAAACACATTTTTAATATTATAAAAGAGCTAGTTTTAACTAGCTCTTTTTTTGTTTAAAATTTATGTAGTTGAACGATTAATGAATATTAAACCTCATTTTTGGGCAAATAAAAAAGGTGAACTTTCGTTCACCTTTTTTGCCCCAAATCTACCATGAACTTAACCTACTTATGTTATGGTAAGCTCAAATATAAAGAAGAGTTTTTAATAAATTTGTTTTTTTAGACAAAGAGTAAATATATCTGCTAAAGTGCATTTGGTCGATATTGCCGAACAATTTGATTTTCAATCAGATAAAGTGATAGTTTAGCTTCTCAATTATAAAAATGAAATATTCGCCTATAAAAAAAGCTGAACGAGAGTTCAGCTTTTTTTGCCCCAAATCTACCATGAACTTAACCTACTTATGTTATGGTTCTTTGAAAGTATGTTAAATATATATGCATAGAAAATCTTTTGGATTAAAAGCACTAATACTAGTTAAAGTGAAATAAGTGGTTAAATATCAATTAATAGGCACGCTCTTTATTGCCTTCGAAAAAATTAATAAAAGCTTTGTTTACTACTCTATTTCCTCCAACAGTTGGGTAGTCTCCAGTAAAGTACCAATCTCCTAAGTTTTTAGGACAAGCTTTATGTAAATTTTCTACAGACTGGAATATGATTTGTACTTCAGCATTTACAGATTCATCACTTAAAAGTTGAGATATCTTTGCCGAAATTTCCTCAGTCGTAAACTGGTCGTAAATTTCATTTACAAAATTCTTTACATCTTTATCTGCTAAATTTATTTGCTCTTTACATTTTTTATAAACGTCTTCAACAATATGGTATTTGTTATTCTCTTTTAATAAAGCTAAAGCAGCATTAAAAGCAACAAGCGTTTCTAAATTTGCCATATCAATACCATAGCAATCTGGAAAACGTATTTGTGGAGCAGATGAAACGACTACTATTTTTTTAGGATGTAATCTGTCCATCATTTTAATAATACTCATCTTTAGAGTTGTACCACGAACAATACTATCGTCAATAATAACAAGATTATCTGTTGGTTTAATAACACCATAAGTTACATCGTAAACGTGTGCAACTAAATCGTTTCGGCTACTATCTTCGGTAATAAAAGTTCTTAGCTTAACATCTTTTATGGCTATTTTTTCAATACGAGGTCTTTCTTTTAAAATCTCAATTACATTTTCGGCAGATAGTTTTCCGCCTCCATCTAAAATGGCTTTGGTTTTTCTTTCGTTAAGGTATTCTTCAACTGTTTCAATCATGCCATAGAAAGACGTTTCTGCTGTATTTGGAATATATGAAAACACAGAATTCGCAGTATCATTTCCAATCGCTTTTAAAACCTCAGGCATTAATAAGCGACCAAGCATTTTACGTTCTTGATAGATTTCGGCATCACTACCACGTGAAAAGTAAACACGCTCAAAAGAGCACGCTTTGCGTTCCAAAGGTTCAAGTATTTGTTGGATGGCAACTTCACCAGATTTTTTGGTAATAATAGCATGACCAGGATCTAGTTCTTTTACATCATCAAACTCAACATTAAATACTGTTTGTATTACTGGGCGTTCAGAGGCAACAACAACAATTTCATCATCCTTATAATAATAAGCTGGGCGAATACCAGCAGGATCTCTTAAAACAAAAGAGTCTCCATGCCCTAACATTCCTGCCATTGCATAACCACCATCCCAATTTTTTGCTGCGCGTTTTAATATTTTTGCAACATTTAATCGCTCTGCAATTAATGGCGAACATTCATTTTTTTTATAACCTTCTTTTTTTAACTTCTTATAAATTTTACTAACAGCATCATCAAGAAAATGTCCTATTTTCTCCATAATGGTTATAGTATCTGTATATTCTTTTGGGTGCTGACCAAGTTCTAATAAATTTGCAAAGAGTTCTTTAACGTTAGTCATGTTAAAGTTACCTGCAAGAATTAGGTTTCTATGTTGCCAGTTGTTTTGACGTAAAAACGGATGCACACTTTCTACACTGTTTTTACCAAAAGTACCATAGCGAACGTGCCCTAAAAGTACTTCGCCTATGTATGGTATGTTTTGTTTTTGTAAAGCAACATTATCTGCATATTCTGGATGCGCTTCTAATTCGTTATTAATACGCTCATTAATTTGCGCAAAAATATCTTGAATAGGTTGTTGTGCAACAGAGCGCACTCTACTTATGTAGCGCTCTCCTGGTTTGGTGTCTAATTTAATACTTGCAAATCCAGCACCATCTTGTCCACGGTTGTGCTGCTTTTCCATTAGTAAATACATTTTGTTTACACCGTAAAAGGCGCTTCCATATTTTTCTTTGTAGAATTCTAATGGTTTTAAAAGTCTAATGTGTGCAATTCCGCACTCGTGTTTTAAAGCATCACTCATTGTTGTTGTGTTGTGAGTTGTTGTTTATATAATATTTATTTCGCTAAAGCGGAAATAAAAAACGCACTTAAAATTGAGTGCGTTTTTTATTAATTTATTTCAAGTTCAAATTGTGTTAAGTCTTTAAACTGTTGCAAGCGCTCGAAGATTTCTTCGTCTGTTAACGTTTGCATACGTTCTGTTCCAAATTTCTCTACACAAAAGGATGCTAATGCAGATCCATATATTACAGCGTTTTTCATATTCTCAAAAGATATATTGCCAGTTTTGGCAAGATAACCTGCAAAACCACCTGCGAAAGTATCTCCTGCTCCTGTAGGATCGAAAACTTCGGCTAAAGGTAAAGCTGGAGCATAAAACATGTCACCATCATTAAACAGTAAAGCACCATGCTCTCCTTTTTTAATAACTACATATTTTGGTCCCATTGTATGAATTTTCTTTGCAGCATTTACTAAAGAATATTCTCCAGATAATTGTCTTGCTTCTTCATCGTTAATGGTAATAACGTCTACATTTTTAATTACTGAAAGCAAATCGTCCATTGCGATATCCATCCAAAAATTCATAGTATCTAAAATAGCCAATTTGGGTTTTTTAGACATTTGATCAAGCACACTTTGTTGTGTTAAAGGATGCAAGTTTCCAAGCATTACAATATCTGCGTCTTTGTAACTTTCTGGAACAACTGGAGTAAAAGTCTCTAGTACGTTAAGTTCTGTCGCTAAAGTATCGCGAGAGTTCATATCGTTATGGTATTTACCACTCCAAAAGAAGGTTTTGCCATCTTTCACAATTTCTATACCTTCGATACTAACTTTTCTTTCGGTTAAAAGATCTAAATATTCTTGAGGAAAATCACCACCAACAACAGACACTGCTGCTGCATCTACGTTATCGAAATTGGCTGCCGAAAAACCTATGTAAGTCGCTGCGCCACCAAGAATTTTATCAGTTTTACCAAATGGTGTTTCAATAGCATCAAAAGCTACTGTTCCTACTATTACTAATTTACTCATGTAAAAGTTCTTAAATTAAAGTGCAAATATAGGTTTTTTAGTCGCTGCTTTTTCAATTTACTTTCTTAATAAAACGGAATAACGATTAAGTTAAATTTATAGATATTAGCAACTCACTTACAAAAAAGAACAGTTCGCTATTCTTTATTTTTTTTGAAGCTTTAAATCTTTGATGTTTGCTTTAAATTAATAAGAAATATTATGAAAAAAATACAAAAAGCATTGGTTTATGCGTTGATTGTAACTGTTGTTATTAATGGTTTTGGTTTTATAATTAATGCTATAATTTATGACTTAGATAAAGCTACTGTAGATATATTATATATTGGGCCAATAAGTTTTGCTTTGTTTTTTGTACCATGTTTATTTTCTGCTATTTACTACCAAGATAGTGTGTTTAAAAATCTAAAAACTATAATTAAAGGAATCTTAAAGCCTGGACTGTTTTCCTTTACAATTATATATGTATTAGGTTTTGTTTTTACGGTTATTAAGGAAGGTTCTAATTGGTCTCACCTAACGATAGCGTTACCATTTAGTGTATTTGCTTTTTTAATAAGTGTATTTAGCGTGCTTATTCTATTCCTTTTAAGCAAGTCTAATAAACTCAAAAAAACATCAAAAGCAATCCAAATAAGACCATCTATTACCATAGTGCTTGTTCATTTTTTATGGATAACATTAGCTTATTTTATGCTGTTCCACTTTGGTAACTTTTCTTTGGCAAAATTCCATGTGCTTTTTAATACTTTTATTAGTGGGCTTTTGGTTGTTCTATTTGTTTATTTTTCTTTCCGTTATATTTATAAAAACATGAAAAGCAAATATTGGATTATAGCTATTTATTTTATTGCTGTTTTTATTATCCCTTTTGTTTTATCTCTAGTAAATTTGTATATTACTTTTGATAATATTTTAATAAAAATCACAAGACTTCTACTATTTATTTCAACACCATATTTCTTTTTTTTAACATTAGCTACTCACACCTATTTCATCTATCTAATCAACAAACAAGAAAAACTAAACCTAAAACAAATAGGGTTAGAAGCCTCTTTAAAATACCAACAATTAAAATCGCAAATAAGCCCACATTTTCTATTCAATAATATTAGTGTTTTAACTGGTTTAATTGAAGAGAACCAAGAAAAAGCAGTTAAATTCTCAGAAGATTTATCTAAAGTCTATCGCTATTTTTTAGATCAAGAAACGCAAGACTTAGTTACTTTAAAAGACGAAATATCTTTTGCTAATAAATACATAGCACTGTTAAAAGTACGCTTCGAAAATACTTTAATTTTTAATAATAAAGTAGAACATGCAAATGCCTTTTATATTCTACCAATGGCACTGCAACAAGTTTTTGAGAATGTAGTAAAACATAACGAATTAAGCACAGATAACCCAATAACAGTAGCAATGTCTATTGATGATAATTTTATAATAGTCTCAAACACATTACATCCAAAATTATCTACAGAGACAGATAAACCAACAGGATTGGAAAACATTAAAAACAGATATACCTATTTTACAGATGAAAAAGTAATTATTGATAAAGACAATAACCTATTCACAATTAAATTACCATTATTAAAACCAGAAGTGTAATGAAAGTAGTCATTATAGAAGACGAGTTAGCATCAAGCAGAAGACTAGAGCGTATGTTAAGTGCTTTTAACTACGAGATTGTTATTAGTTTGGTTTCGGTTAAATCTGCTATAGAATGGTTTAAAAATAATGAACATCCAGACGTGTTATTTTTAGATATTCATTTATCAGACGGTTTGTGCTTTGAGATTTTTAAGCAGGTAAAAATTAAAAGTCCAATTGTTTTTACAACAGCATATAGTGAATATAGTATTAAGGCTTTCGACTATAATAGCGTCTCCTATTTACTAAAACCAATTAATAAAGAGGAACTTGAAAAAGCGATACAAAAAGCCAATACATTCTATACAAATGAAAAAGAATTAATTGAATTAAAAGAAGTTATAGAAAATGAAAACATTCAAGTTTATAAAACTGAATTTGCTGTAAGAATAGGAAAGAAAATAAAAATTATTAAAACGGAAACTATTATTTGTTTTTATAGCGAAGACAATGCTACTTATCTAAGAAGCGACAATTGTAATTATATTATAAATGATGCTTTATCTAGTTTAGAAACGAAACTAAATACAAAGCAGTTTTATAAAGTAAACCGAAAGTTTATTATTAATAGAGAAGCAATCGACAATGTTATTTCTTACACCAACAGTAGATTTAAAATTGAATTAAAAAACTATAATAAGAGTGAAATAATTGTAAGTCGAGAGCGAGCAAAAGACTTTAAAAATTGGCTAGATTATTAATATACGTAAATATTACGTATATTTAATGTAAATATTACGAATATGAAAACTATTAAAAAAAGAAAGGAAGTACTTTTAGACGAGGAGGTAATACGTCTTTTAGAATTTAAGGCTAAAAAAGCTGGTAGAACCTTAAAAAATTATATGGAATTTGTGTTACATAAAAAAGCAGATGAAATCACCTCTGAAAATGAAGACAAAACTATCGAAATAAAAAAAGCACTCCTTGAAAGTAGAATACAAAGTAAAAAAGGTTTAGTAAAAGAGCATAGCCAAGTAATTAATGCTGCTAAAAATAGAGTAAATGGAAATACTGTGGACAAAGCAAGCTGAAGATTCCTTTAATAAAACCATAGATTATTTATTAGAAAAATGGACTTTAAAAGAAGCAAATAATTTTATAGATATTGTAGATCATACTATTTTTCAAATCTCTAATAATCCTGAGCTTTTTAAAATTTCAATTTTTGATGTAGAAAGTAGAGAGGCTGTTATTACAAATCAAACAAGTTTGTTTTACAGAATAGTAAATGCACAAACTATAGAAATTGAATATTTTTGGAATAATTACAGAAATCCAAATCATTTAGAAAAATCTGTAAAGGATTCTTAAATCTACTTCCTCCCAAAATCTGCAGGTATTTCTCCCCAAGCTTTAGTTTCCCATTTTACAATGGTAGTTTTGTAATCGTTTTCTTTTAACCACTTTACAGCACGTTCCACCAAGTCGTAAACTGGTTTGTTTTTTGCGTTACGTTCCAGTTTACTATTACATGTTTTTTTACGAACCCAACTCATGGCAGTTCTAGAGTCTGTGTAAATAATACGTTCGCTATCGTGTTTTTTTAAAAAGCTTAAACCATGAACTAAAGCTAAAAACTCACCAATATTATTTGTGCCTTGCGCAAAAGGACCTTGAATAAACAATTGCTTTTTAGATTTTGTATCCACACCACGATATTCCATAATTCCAGGATTTCCGCTAGAAGCAGCATCTACTGAAATAGAATTGTAATTTGGCAATCCTATTTTTTTAAGTTGTGCTGCAGACAACTCGCTCTTATACGTTTTATTCTTTCCTATGTAATCAAAGTAATTACCATTTAAAGCTTCTTTTGCAGCATCAAAAGTGGTAAACGATTTATATTGCGCACCTTCGTAGTCTTTTATTTGTGCTTTGCAAGTGTTCCAAGAGTCGAAAACACCAGTGCGATGTCCTTTCCAAACGGTGTAATATTTCTTTTTCTTTTTACTCATATTGTCATTCCTGCTAAGGCAGGAATCCATTTAATTTTAGTTTTTGTAATTCAGAGCGATAGCGAAGAATCTTTATTTCTTTGTAAATAAAAAGACTCTTCAGTATTATTTAGGTTAAATACTTTTAATTAAAATTATATTTAAATTTAGGTAGCCTTGTAAATAATCTATTTATTCTTTTAATAACCCATCAACCACCTCTGGAAAATGTTCCATCTCCAATTTATGAATTTTAGCAGCAACATCTTCTGCAGAATCTGACGCTTTTACCTCACATTTTGCCTGAAAAATAATAGCTCCTTCATCATAATGTTCATTTACATAGTGAATTGTTATACCTGTTTCAGTTTCTTTTTGGTTAACAACAGCATTGTGAACATGAATGCCGTACATGCCTTTTCCACCAAATTTTGGTAGCAAAGCAGGATGCACATTTATCACTTTATTAGGGAAATGTTTAAGGATATGTTCAGGGAATTTCCAAAGAAAACCAGCTAAAACAATCAAGTCTGGATTAGCAGATTTTAAGATGTTTAGAACAGTTTCTGTTTCTGTAAAGGCTATTTTATTAAATGATAAGGCGCTAACTTTCAGTTTTTTACACCTGTCTAAAACTTTGGCACGTGGATTGTTAGTTAGTACTTGAATAACAGACGCATTGTCGCTATTTTGAAAAAACCTTATTAAATTTTCAGCATTACTTCCGCTTCCGGACGCAAAAATTACTACACGTTTCATTTTCTAGAATTCAATGTTAAATCTTCAAACAAAAAAAAGAATAATTATTAACAATTACGGGCTAAAAGAGAAATACCTCGAAATAAATTATTAACTTTCGAAGTCTTTTTTAATAGAAAGATCGGTTTTAAAATAAAGTTTTTTATTTTTGCCTCTTAATTAAAACTAAAAAAAATTAAAATTATGTCAGACATTGCATCAAGAGTAAAAGCGATAATCGTAGACAAATTAGGTGTTGACGAGAACGAAGTTGTAACAGAAGCTAGCTTCACAAACGACTTAGGAGCAGATTCGTTAGACACTGTTGAATTAATTATGGAATTCGAAAAAGAATTCGATATCCAAATTCCAGACGACCAAGCAGAAAACATTGCAACAGTTGGTCAAGCTGTATCATATATTGAAGCTGCAAAATAAGCACTAATATTTATGGAACTAAAGCGAGTTGTAGTTACAGGTCTAGGAGCACTTACACCTATAGGTAATACCAAAGATGAATATTGGGATGCCTTATTAAAAGGTAAAAGTGGTGCAGCGCCTATAACTTATTTTGATACTGAAAAGTTTAAAACAAAATTTGCTTGTGAGTTGAAAAATTTTAACGTGACCGATTTCATTAATAGAAAAGACGCACGTAAAATGGACAGGTTTACGCAGTACGCAATGGTCGCATCTGATGAGGCTATTGCGGACTCTAAACTTAATTTAGATACCATCAACAAACTACGAGTTGGTGTTATTTGGGGAGCAGGAATTGGAGGTCTTGAAACCTTCCAGAACGAAGTACTAAACTTTGCCGCTGGAGATGGAACACCAAGATTTAATCCATTCTTTATCCCAAAAATGATTGCAGATATTGCACCAGGAAACATATCTATTAAAAATGGATTTATGGGACCTAATTACACAACCGTATCTGCTTGCGCATCATCTGCTAATGCAATGATAGATGCTTTAAATTATATTCGCTTAGGACATTGCGATGTAATTGTTACTGGTGGAAGTGAAGCCGCTGTAACTATTGCAGGAATGGGTGGTTTTAATGCCATGCACGCCTTATCTACAAGAAATGAAAGCCCACAAACAGCTTCAAGACCTTTTGATGGAACTAGAGATGGTTTTGTATTAGGTGAAGGAGCAGGAGCAATTATTCTTGAAGAATATGAGCACGCTAAAGCAAGAGGCGCAAAAATATATGCTGAGGTATTAGGTGGCGGAATGTCGTCTGATGCTTACCACATGACAGCTCCACATCCAGAAGGAATAGGAGTTATTGCAGTTATGAGAAACTGTTTGGAAAACGCTGGTTTAAAACCTGAAGACGTAGACCATATTAACACACACGGAACATCGACACCGCTTGGTGATGTTGCCGAACTTAAAGCGATTTCAGAAGTTTTTGGTGATCATGCTAAAAACATCAACATAAATTCTACTAAGTCAATGACTGGTCATTTATTGGGTGCTGCAGGTGCTATTGAGTCTATTGCTTCTATATTAGCAATGGAACATGGTATTGTGCCACCAACAATTAACCACACTGTTGTTGACGAGAACATAGATAGTAATCTAAACTTAACGCTTAACCAGCCTCAAAAACGTGAAATTAACGTTGCAATGAGTAATACTTTTGGTTTTGGTGGACATAATGCTTGTGTATTATTTAAAAAGTTAGACTAAATCTTTTAATGAAAAGAATTCGAAACATATTCTCAAAATCGAAGGAAGTAAGAGGAGAGTTCTTTATCACAATTTCAGAAATTATAGGCTATAAGCCAAAAACGATTAAACACTTTAAAACAGCGTTTACACATCGTTCTATGAATATTAAAAACGGTAAAGGTAACATAGTAAACTATGAGCGTTTAGAGTTTTTAGGCGATGCTATGCTAAGTGCTGTAATAGCACACCATTTATACATAGAAGTTCCAAGTGGAGACGAAGGCTACTTAACAAAAATGCGTTCTAAAGTGGTAAGTAGAGAACACTTAAACGAGCTTGGACGAGATTTAAAACTTATAAATCTTGTAAAAAGTAAAATTCCAAAAGGACAATTTGGTGATAATATTCATGGTAATTTGTTTGAATCTCTTGTTGGAGCAATCTATTTAGATGGTGGATACCAAACCTGTGAAAAATTTATATACAAACGTGTTATCACTCCTTTTGTAGATATAGAACAACTTGAAGGTAAGGTTATTAGTTATAAGAGTTTACTTATTGAATGGTGCCAGAAAGAAAAAAAGACATTCGATTATAATGTTTACGAAGATACAGGCAACGATAATATTCGTCATTTTTCTGTAAAATTATCTATAGACGATAAAATAGTATCCAAAGGCAGAGCAACTTCAAAAAAGAAAGCTGAAGAAAAAGCATCAAAACGCGCTTTTTTCGTTTTTCAAAATCAAATTTCAAAAGCTTTTTTATAAGTTTTATTATCCTTTCCTATTTAACAATAAATTAAAAGCAACTACAACGTTTTCGTATTATTTTCTTGTTAAGAATACCTAAATAAGGTAATTAAAACCATTTTAAATACTATATTTACAATTATTTCAATTTTGAATATGGCAATTAAAAAACTTGTTTTAAACGATTTTTTAGAAGAAGAAAGCTTTTCATTAATTGGTATTCACTGCACTATTAAAGATTATCGTTTGGCTTATTTGCTTAACAAAGCATTAAATTTAAGTTTAACCAGACAAGACAACGATATAGATAATAATAACCAACAAACAACATTCTCTATTTTCGAATGGGAAGACGACACACAATTTAAGACCTGGAATTTAGTATCTAATGTATGTAAAGTAGTAAAAAATCAAATTGATAATAATGCAGGTTCATTGTTTAGTTTTAACCAAACAAAAACGTATCATTTAGTGCCAGAATATAGCAAAGCTAATTATCTGCTAAAAATTAATAATGAGTGTCATACTAATAAAGAAAAACTCATTTTAGATAAAATACTTAAAATAGATCAAGTTATTACAGCTTACAGTATTGCTCCTGAAAGCTTAAAATCTAAAGATCAACTAATATTTAACTAATGCAAAAAAGAAAAAAAACCAAGATAGTAGCGACCTTAGGTCCTGCAACAAGTTCAAAAAAAGTTTTAAAAGACATGTTAGACGCAGGTGCTAACGTTTTTAGAATTAATTTTTCTCATGCAGATTACGACGATGTAAAAGAACGTGTACAAATGATTCGTGAATTAAACGACGAATTTGGTTACAACGCTTCAATTCTTGCCGATTTACAAGGGCCAAAGCTACGCGTTGGAATGATGAAAGGCGATGTTTTTGTTAATCTTGGTGATGAAATTGTTTTTGCAACAGGAGAACGTTTTGTGGGCACAAAAGAACGTGTTTATATGACTTATGACAAGTTTCCACAAGATGCAAAACCAGGAGAACGTATTCTTCTAGACGACGGAAAATTATTATTCGAAGTTATTTCTACAGACAAAAAATCTGAAGTTAAAGCCAGAGTTATCCAAGGTGGTCCTCTACGTTCTAAAAAAGGAGTAAACTTACCTAATACAAATATTTCTCAGCCAGCACTTACAGAAAAAGATATTAAAGACGCAAAATTCGCTTGCGAATTAAAAGTCGATTGGCTAGCATTATCATTCGTGCGTCATGCCGAAGATTTAATGATCTTGCAAGAACTTATAAAAGAACATAGCGAACACAAAATCCCAATTATAGCTAAAATTGAAAAGCCAGAAGGTGTTGCAAACATCGATAAAATTGTTGCTTATTGCGATGGTTTAATGGTAGCACGTGGTGATTTAGGAGTAGAAATTCCAGCAGAAGAAGTGCCATTAGTGCAAAAGCAACTCGTGTTACGTGCAAAACGTGCTAGAATACCAGTAATTATTGCCACACAAATGATGGAAACCATGATCGATAGCCTTACGCCAACACGTGCAGAAGTTAACGATGTTGCAAACTCGGTTATGGATGGAGCAGATGCTGTAATGCTATCTGGCGAAACAAGTGTTGGTAAATATCCAGTACAAGTAATCGAGCAAATGGCAAGTATTATTCGTAGTGTTGAGGATAGTGATTTAATTACAGTGCCACACGAGCCACCAACTATTAGAACTAAGCGTTACATAACAAAATCTATTTGTTATCACGCAGCACATATGGCAAACGAGATCGATGCAAAAGGTATTTCTACACTAACAAATAGTGGCTACACAGCATTTCAAATTTCGGCATGGAGACCAAAATCGCACATATTAGTATTTACATCTAACAAGCGTATTTTAACGCAACTAAACCTGCTTTGGGGAGTTAAAGCCTTCTTTTACGATAAGTTTGTAAGCACAGACGAAACCATAGAAGACGTAAACAAAATAGCCCAAGAAATGGGTTACCTAGAAAAAGGAGACATGCTCGTAAGTTTAGCAGCTATGCCAATTCAAGAAAAAGGAATGGTAAATACGTTGCGTATAACCGAGATTTAGTAAGCATTATTTAGTTGCAGTAAACAGTATTTACGCAATTGTTATAAAAATAGTTTGTGCGTTTGCAAGCAACGCGCTTTCCGCTATATCTTTTTTTGCCATTTATGGCAGCAAAAAAAGGATGCCGCATCAATCACTAACGCGGACTAAGGATTGTACATATAAATTAAGACCAGTTACAATTTGTAACTGGTTTTTTTGTTTGAAATATAGTTATTCAGAATGTTAATTATACACGTCTTAAGTTAGCCTTTAGTTGTTTTTAATTCCAAGGTCCATTTGTAGTCACATTTTTTGTTTTCCCATTTTTGTCAATTTTGTATAAGCCACCAGCACACCCTAACCAAATATTCTCTTTTATGTCTTTTAAAAAAACTATTGTTGAAGTTGGAACTTTATAATTTACAAATCCATTATCTGTGTAATTGTAAACTCCCTTGCTTGTCGTACTAATCCATAAATTGTTTGAGTTGTCATTGTAAATTGAGTAAACATCACTTTCGTTTAGTCCTTTTATTTCAGGGAAGTTAATGAATTTGTGGCCATCATATTTATTCAATCCGCCTATACCAAATCGTCTGTCGGTATCGAGGTTGTCTTTCTCTGCCACTCTAGTTCCAATCCAAATATTCCCTTTATTATCTTCCACAATTGATTGGACATTGTTCGAGTTCAAACCTTCTTTTGTTGTGAAATGAACAAATGAGTTTCCATTAAATTTACTCGCTCCATAATTGTCTCTTCCGAACCAAATATTTCCCTTTTTGTCCTCTGAAATAGACGTGATCCAATTTTTTGTGTCAGGATTGATTTTAGTTTCTATTTTTGGATAAGGAATTGGAAATTTTTTGAATCGAGTTCCATTAAACTTGCAAACTCCATCCCAAGTTCCAATCCAAAAATTTCCTTTTTTGTCGATAAATAAATTGCTTACCATGTCGCTACAAAGCCCATCTTTTTCTGAAAAATTTGTAAATATTTTTCCATCAAATCTCGATACTCCTGCACCTGTTCCAAACCATAAGTTTCCCAAATCATCTTCAATAACGCTTGTTATTCGATTACTTGGCAACCCGTCTTTTGTTGTCAAATATTTCAGATTCGTTCCATCAAATTTTGCGACTCCTTCTTCTAAAGTTCCAAACCAAATGTTATTCTTAGAGTCTTGAAATATTTCTATCACATACTCTCCAATTTGTGAATCTACGTTTTTAGATAATTTATTAATAATAGTTTCATCTTCTTTATTTGAGTGAGATTGTCCTTGTCCTCCGCAAGAAGTTATAAAAGCGATAATGAAAACTATTAAACAGGTTCTTAAAAACATATAGGATTGTTTCATTTGTTTTTTTTCAAACTTAGGAAGAAAGATGTTTTTTTTGGCATTATAAAATGTGAAATTATGCCAAATAAGTGTAATTTTTTAATCAAGTACTAAGCTAGATTATTCTTTTTTAAAAGTAAAAATAATCAAAACCCAAATTTCAACTGTACACTAACACTCTTTTTATCTACTTTTTTAGTTTTCTTTTCTGTATTTAAATTAGACAGAGAAATACCTAGTAAACGTACAGAGTTATTCATCTTTTCTTGGTATAATAAATTTTTTGCAGTTTCAAGAATAATGTCTTTATCACTAATAAAATAGGGCAATGTTTTACTCCGTGTTTGCAAGGTAAAATCGCTGTACTTTATTTTTAATGTAATTGTTTTTCCTGCAACCTTACTTGTGTTTAAACGCTTTGAAACTTCTGTAGCTATATGCTCTAATTTTTCAAGCATAAATATTTCCGAAGATAAGTTTTCGTTAAAAGTACGCTCTGCAGCTAAACTTTTTCTAATACGATTAGGCTTAACTTCACTATTATGTATACCTCTAACTATATAATAATATTGCTTACCAGATTTTCCAAAGTTTTCTTCCAAGAATTCTAAAGATTTAGATTTTAAATCTAAACCAGTAAAAACACCTTTTTGGTACATTTTTTCTGCTGTAACCTTTCCAATACCATAGAATTTTCTAATGTCGAGCACTTTTAAAAAATCTAATACCTCTTCTGGATAAACTGTTTTTTGTCCGTTCGGTTTATTAAAATCACTAGCTATTTTAGCAACAAATTTATTTATTGAAATTCCGGCAGAAGCAGTTAAACCAACCTCGTTAAAAATACGAGCTCTAATCTCTTTAGCTATAAGAGAAGCACTAGGATTGCCTTTCTTGTTCTCAGTGACGTCTAAATAGGCTTCATCTAACGATAGCGGTTCTACCAAATCTGTATAATCAAAAAAGATAGCTCTAACTTTTTTTGAAATCTCCTTGTAACGATCAAAATTAGTTTTCACAAAAATAAGATGCGGACATAATTTTATTGCCAATCTACCAGACATTGCACTTTTAACGCCAAATTTTCTAGCTTCGTAACTTGCAGCACTAATAACACCTCTTGATCCACCACCACCAACAGCTATTGCTTTACCTTTAAGTGTTGGATCATCCATTTCTGCTACAGACGCATAAAACGCATCCATATCTACATGAATTATCTTTCTTATTGGTAAATTGTCTTGCATAATGTAAATTTACCAATTTCCTACGCAGGAAGGAATCTAAAAATAATTAAGATTCATAAAAAATAAGGTTTCCGCTTTAACGGAAAGTTAATATGATTGAAATTGAACGTAAATTCTTAGTTACTTCTAATGCATTTAAGAAAGAAGCCTTTAAACAGTACAGAACTGTTCAGGGTTATTTAAGTACCAATAAAAAACGAACAGTTCGTTTAAGACTTAAAGGAGAAACAGGATTTTTAACCATTAAAGGAGCATCTTCTAAAAGTGGATTATCTCGTTTTGAATGGGAAAAAGAAATTTCTAAAGCCGAAGCTGAATCGCTTTTGAAATTATGCAAAAAAGGAATTATTGATAAAATAAGATATGAAGTTAAAGTGGGTAAGCATACTTTTGAAATCGATGAATTTTTTGGCGAAAATGAAGGTTTAATAGTCGCTGAGGTTGAATTAAATTCTGAAGAGGAAAGTTTTTTAAAACCAGATTGGTTAGGAAAAGAAGTAACTGGTGAGACTAAATATTATAATTCACAACTAAGTAAACAGCCTTTTACCAAATGGTAATCAAATTAAATAGATTAAAAAAGCCACATCTTAGGATGTGGCTTTTTTGGTTTTATTAGTTGGTTAAACTTGTATTTTGGTTTAGTTATT
>NZ_JALZVX010000191.1 GCF_023299985.1 Lacinutrix sp.
AACTATACTATTACTTTTATTGTGGATTCCTGCCTACGCAGGAATGACAAAAACTATTTATTAATTATATAATTCTCTAATTGTTTTAAGCTAATTCTATTCTCATAAATGGCTTTCCCAATGATTACGCCTTCACAACCTAACTCGGCTAACTTAGGTAACTCACTAAAAGTTGAAATTCCTCCAGAAGCTATTAGCTTAATAGATTCTTCCTTTTGTTCTGAATGACAGTCTTTTAAAATACGCTCATACAGCTCAAAACTTGGACCTTCAAGCATACCATCTTTAGAAATATCTGTGCAAATAACATAGCTTGCTCCTTTTTTTTGATAGTCTTGAATAAAAGGAATCACTTTTAAATCGCTTTCTTCTAACCAACCACTAATTGCTATGTTTTCGTTATTACAATCGGCTCCAAGAATAATTTTATCGCTTCCATATTTAGTTAACCATTCTTGAAAAACGTCAGGACTCTTAACAGCAATACTTCCTCCTGTTACTTGAGAAGCTCCAGAATTAAAAGCAATCTTTAAATCTTCATTGGTTTTTAATCCACCACCAAAATCGATACTTAAGCTCGTTTTACTTGCTATTAATTCTAATACTTTATAGTTTACTATGTGTTTTGCTTTTGCGCCATCTAAATCGACTACGTGCAAATGCTTAATACCAGCAGCTTCAAATTCTTTAGCAACCTCTAATGGGCTTTCGTTATATGTTTTTTTAGTGTTATAATCGCCTTTACTTAAACGAACACACTTTCCGTCGATAATGTCTATTGCTGGTATTATTCTCATAATATTCCCTTTGAAAAAAGGGATCTTTTTTTAATTAATATTCTCTTTTTTTGTAGATTCCTGCCTTCGCAGGAATGACAAATATTTCTTTTAATAATACCTACACGATTTTTGAAACCTTGCAGGAAAAACAACGTGCTAAAGCGCTAAAAAATTCTTCAAAATTTGTTCTCCTACTACACTACTTTTCTCTGGATGAAATTGTACACCATAAAAATTATCTTTCTGTAATGCTGATGCGTAATTAAACTCGTAATTTGTTGTTGCAATTTGCTCGTTACACGCTTCAGCATAAAAACTATGTACTAAATACATAAAAGCATCTTCTTTAATGTTTTTAAACAATGGTGATTTTAATTCTGAAATAGTGTTCCATCCCATTTGCGGTACTTTTACATTGTTTGAAAAGCGTTTAACATCCACATTAAAAATACCTAAACCTTTAGTGTTTCCTTCTTCAGAAGATTTACACATTAATTGCATACCTAAACAAATTCCTAAAACAGGTTGTTTTAAGTTTGGAATTAAAGCGTCTAAACCAGATGCTCTAAGCATTTTTACTGCTGAATTTGCCTCTCCAACGCCTGGGAAAATTACTTTATCTGCAGCTTTTATTACTTCAAGATTGTTAGACAAAACAGCATCTACACCAAGTCTTTTAAAAGCAAATTGAATGCTTTTAATATTTCCTGCTCCATAATTTATTATAACTAGTTTCATTCTTCTGTTATTCCTACTAAGGCAGGAATCTATTTTTTAATTATTTTTAGCTTGTGGATTCCTGCCTAGGCAGGAATGACAAAAACTATTCTATAACATTCCTTTAGTTGATGGTAAAAACATTTTATTAGAGTCTCTTTTTACTGCCATTTTGATAGCTTTTGCAAAAGCCTTAAAAATACCTTCTATTTTATGGTGCTCGTTTACGCCTTCAGCTTTTATGTTTAAATTACATTTTGCACCATCTGTAAACGATTTAAATAAATGGAAAAACATTTCAGTTGGCATATCTCCTATTTTTTCACGTTTAAAATTAGCTTCCCACTCTAACCAATTTCTACCTCCAAAATCTACTGCTACTTGCGCTAGACAGTCGTCCATTGGCAAACAAAAACCGTAACGTTCTATTCCTAATTTACTACCTAAAGCTTTATTAAATAATTTACCTAAAGCAATCATGGTATCTTCGATGGTATGGTGCTCATCCACCTCCAAATCACCTTTTACTTTAACGGTTAAATCCATTGCTCCATGACGACCAATTTGATCTAACATATGATCGAAAAAAGATAAACCAGTATCAATATCGTTTTTACCAGAACCATCTAAATTTAATTTAATATAAATTTGTGTTTCGTTGGTATTACGTGTAATTTCCTCTACACGGTCTTCAAGTTTTAAAAATTCGTAAATGGTTTCCCAGTCTGTACTTGTTAAAGCGATACAGTCTAAAATAGCTTGTTTAGACGTTTCAATTTCATCTGCTCCTAATTCAGGATCTTCAGATAAAAAAATGCCTTTTGCTTCTAAATTTTTAGCCAATTCCATATCAGTAATGCGATCTCCTAATACAAAAGAATTTTCTAAATCGTATTTTTCTTTATCAAAATACTGCGTTAACAAACCTGTTCTTGGTTTGCGTGTTTCGGCATTTTCATGCGGAAATGTTTTATCTATAAAAACTTCAGTAAAAACAATACCTTCTTTTTCAAAAGCGCTTATTACTTTATTTTGAGCAGGCCAAAAGGTGTCTTCAGGAAAAGAATCTGTTCCTAAACCATCTTGGTTTGTAATCATTACCAATTCGTAATCCAATTCTGAAGCTATTTTAGCCATGTATTGAAACACTTTTGGGTAGAATTCTAACTTCTCTAAACTATCTAGTTGATAATCTACTGGTGGCTCTAATACTAATGTTCCGTCTCTATCTATAAATAATATTTTCTTACTCATACCTATTTCCGCGAAAGCGGTAATCTTTTAATTAATCTTTCAATTGTGGATTCCTGCCTGTGCAGGAATGACAAAACATTACGCTATTTCGTTTAGTACTTTTATTAATTGTTTATTCTCTTCAGAGGTCCCAAGAGTAATACGAACACAATTATCAACTTGCATACTTCTGTTTCTAATAATTACTTTTTCTTCTATTAGGTATTGATACGTTTTATTAGCATCATCAACTTCTACCAACAAAAAATTAGCATCTGTAGGATGTATTTTTTTTACTATCGATAGCTTACTTAATGCTTCTTTTAACTTTGTTCTTTCGTCAAGAATTGTTTGAATGTTTTTAGTAACCACTTCAACATTATTTAAGCTTTTTAAAACTGCTTCTTGATTTAAAGTACTAACATTATAAGGTGGTTTTACACGATTATATAATTTAATAATTTCCTCACTTGCATAAGCAACTCCTACTCTAACACCTGCTAATCCCCAAGCTTTGCTAAATGTTTGACTTACAATTAAGTTATTGTATTTATTAATGTTTTTAATAAATGATGCTTGTGCACTAAAATCTATATAAGCCTCATCAACTACAACAATGCCTTCAAAATTTTCTAAAACATATTCAATGTCTTCAGGATTAATGTTATTTCCTGTTGGATTATTAGGCGAACAGATAAAAATAATTTTTATGTCTTCGAAATCTAAATACGGTTGTAATTGGTTTAGACTAATTTGAAAATCGTTAATTAATGGTTGCGAAATAACTTCTATATTATTAATATTCGCAGACACATCGTACATACCGTAAGTTGGCGAAAAGGTTAACACCTTGTCTTTTCCTGGTTCACAGAAAATACGAAACGCTAAATCGATAACTTCGTCACTACCATTTCCAACAAAAATCTGATTTGTTTCTACCTTTTTAATAGCAGATAACTTTTGTTTAATGTCTTTTTGTTGTGGATCTGGATATCTATTTAAAGTTCCAAATGGGTTTTCGTTTGCATCTAAAAAAACATCAGCAGCACCTTTAAACTCATCTCTTGCAGATGAATATGGGTTTAATGCTTTAATATTGTCTCTAACGAGATTGTTTATATTTATATTCATATTATTTCTTAAAAGTGGATTCCTGCCTTCGCAGGAATGACAAAAAAGTCGTCTTTTTATAGATTCTTCGCTGTGCTCTGAATGACAGTTACATTAAATCTTTCAACCTTAAAGTTACAGCATTTTTGTGCGCTTGTAAACCTTCGGCTTCAGCCATTAACTCAATTGTTTTTCCAATATTTAAAATACCTTCTTTAGTTATTTTTTGGAACGTAATAGCTTTTGTAAAGCTATCTAAATTCACACCAGAATAGGCCTTGCTAAATCCGTTAGTTGGTAAGGTATGGTTGGTTCCAGAAGCGTAATCACCAGCACTTTCTGGTGTGTAATTACCAATAAACACTGAGCCTGCATTAACAATTCGGCTTACAAACAAATCTTCGTTTTCTACACAAACTATAAAGTGTTCTGGACCATACGCGTTAATCATTTCTAAAGCTACATCATCATTTTCAACATAAATTAGCTTTGAATTTGCTATTGCTTTTCTTGCTATTTCTTTTCTTGGCAGTTTTTCTAATTGTTGTTCAACTTCATTTGAAACTTTAGTAATCAAACCTTTAGACGTTGACACTAAAATAACTTGACTATCAGTACCATGTTCTGCTTGACTTAACAAATCTGAAGCTACGTAAACTGGATTTGCAGTATCGTCTGCAACAATTAATAATTCGCTTGGACCTGCAGGCATATCGATAGCTACACCATGTTTTGTAGCTATTTGTTTTGCTACAGTAACGTATTGATTACCTGGTCCAAAAACTTTATAAACTTGAGGTATTGTTTCTGTACCAAAAGTTAAACCAGCAATGGCTTGTATTCCACCAACTTTAAAAATTTTAGTAACACCACATAAATTAGCAGTGTATAAAATTTCGTTTGCTATTTTTCCTTCAGCATTTGGAGGTGTACATAATATAATCTCTTTACAACCGGCTATTTTTGCTGGAACTACCAACATTAAAATAGTTGAAAATAATGGTGCTGTTCCACCAGGAATATATAACCCTACTTTTTCTATCGCTCGTTTTTCTTGCCAACAATTAACACCTTTTACAGTTTCTACGCGAACTGTTTCTGTTTTTTGAGCAGCATGAAATGCTTCAATATTATTTTTGGCTTGTTGTATTGCATTTTTTAAATCGTTAGACACTAGCGCTGAAACATTTGCTAATTCTTCAGCAGTTACAATATTTGAATCTAGTTCGCACTTGTCGAATTTTTTGGTGTATTTGGCAATGGCTTGATCTCCATTTTTAGAGACATCTTCAAAAACCTCTTTTACAGTGTTTTCTATATCATCAACTGCTTGTGTAGGCCTTTTTAATAAGGCTGACCAGGTTGATTTATTTGGGTTTAGTATAGTTTTCATTTAAAATATTATTAAGCATCTTCTCGATACAATTTTTCGTGCCTCAAAATCACTCGAAGTGACGTCCATTATAGTACCATTTTCTCAATAGGACAAACCAAAATACCTTGAGCGCCTTTAACTTTAAGCTCATCGATAACTTCCCAAAATTGATTTTTATCGATAACAGAGTGCACGCTACTCCAACCTTCTTTTGCTAACGGTAAAACTGTTGGGCTTTTCATTCCTGGTAAAACAGAGATAATCTCGTCTAACTTATCATTAGGTGCATTTAATAAAACATATTTAGAATTTTGTCCTCTTAAAACAGATTGAATTCTAAATTGAATTTTTTCTAATCGCTCTTTATTTTCTTCAGAAATATTTGGAGATACTGCAAGCACTGCTTCAGATTTTAAAAGTACTTCAATCTCTTTTAAGCCGTTTTTAAATAAGGTGCTTCCACTAGAAACTATATCACAAATACCATCTGCTAAACCAATATTTGGTGCTATTTCAACAGAGCCATTAATAATATGAAGATTAGCTTTAATACCATTTTCATCTAAAAACTTATTAACTGTTTTAGGATAAGAAGTCGCAATACGTAAGTTATTTAAATCTTTTAAACTTTCTGCCTTAGACTCTTTTGGCACTGCAATAGAGACTTTACATTTAGAGAACCCTAAACGCTCTACAATTGGTAGGTCTTCTCCTTTTTCTATTAATACATTTTCGCCAATAATAGCAACATCTACAACGCCATCTCTTAAGTATTGTGGTATATCTCCATTACGTAAATAAAAGACTTCTAACGGAAAGTTTTGTGCAGATGCTTTTAATTGGTCTTTACCATTATCTATTGAAATTCCTATATTTTTTAGGAGCCTCATTGAGTCTTCATTAAGTCTACCAGATTTTTGGACTGCAATTTTAAGTTTGTTCATTTCAATTTTTTTAATTTGAGTAAATCGAAATGAGTAGAAATAAAAAACCCGTTCGATATGCTCAAACGGGTTTTTAATATGTTGAATTTATTCAATACACTTTCAGCTCGCTTGATTGCTAGTATGAAAATAATGATGATGTAATTGGATAAATGTCATTTGCTTATTTGTTCTTTGCAAAGATTGTGAAAATTAGTTTTTAAATCCTAATTAAAAGAATCTAAAATTTAATTTTTATGAAATCTTTAATATTTTAAACCTAATTTATTGATTTCCTAAAATTATAGGCATTCCACTTTCTCCAGAACCAATTATAATAACCTTACTATTTGGTGATTCAGACAATTTAACTGTTGCCTCAATACCTTTATCTTGTAAAATTTTATCTGTTAAAGAGGCACTTAAAATACGGTTAGATTCTGCTTTACCTTTAGCGTCTATAATTACTTTTTCTGCTTCTTTAGACGCTGTTACTAGTCTAAACTCATACTCTAAAGACTCTTGCTCTTGCTTTAATTTACGCTCAATGGCTTGCTTAATTGTTGGCGGTAATTTAACGTCTTCAACTAAAACTCTTTTTACAATTAAAAATTGACCTTCTAATAACTTAGTAACTTCATCTAAAATTTCTTGCTCAATAACATCTCGTTTACTAGAGTATAATTGCTCTGGAGTATAACGACCTACAACACTTCTAGCAGCTGCATTTACTGCTGGATCAAGTAATTCGCGTTCATAATCTTCACCTTTAGTTTTAATTAACTTACCTAAGTTACTGTATTCTGGCTCATACCAAATAGTTCCGTTTACTTTAACTTCTAATCCATTTACAGATAACACATTCATCTCGTCTGAAATAGATTGTTGGCGCACTTTACGAACAATCATATCATTCCAAGGTGCCACAATATGAAAACCTTCTCCATACGTTTTGTCTGTATTAATACCATCTCCTAATCTTTCGAAGATAACACCACCTTCTCCAGGGCCTATAGTTACTGCAGATTTTGCAATTAAAAACACAATTACTACAATTCCTATTATTACTGGCACTCCTAATTTTGGTAATTTTTCCATTTTATTTC
>NZ_JALZVX010000192.1 GCF_023299985.1 Lacinutrix sp.
ATCATACTAAATCAATTTTTAGCTATATTTGAAAAAAGGATTAAACTATAAATAATTTAATCCTGAGTTTTTAACTTACACAGATTTTGGGATAGTGTCCTTTTTTATATTCTATAAGTTTTTAAACCTCTATTTAGCAAGCTAAACTTATATTCTTTTTTGATGAAGTTCTTCTTGAGGTTCTTCTTCTTTTTCGTTATTCTCTTCTCTTCCAGGAAATATTAATGGTGTACTTGAATAAGTAGTACCAAAATTTACATTAGCAAAATACACTTGTTTTACGGCATCTTTAACTTGTGCTACAGTTAACTCTTTTAAAGGATGGATAAATACAGACCAAAGTAAATTATCTGAAACAGCATATTTAACATCTAAAGCAGTATGAAAATTAGCTTCTAATGCATTGGTTTTTGTTTCTTCATCAAGTTTAAACAATTCAGCAATTGGTGATATTATTCGCATTCTGTTGTGGTTTTCATCAGTGATACAAATAATTGGTTTGTCGTTAATTAAAAACTGCCATCTTCCTTCTTGTCCTTGAATACTATCACTAACTGTTTTAAAAATAATATCCAATTTTTCGTTTGTCATACTTTGAGCAAAAGAAAAACTAGAAACAAATAAAAGAAGTATTACAATGTGTTTTTTCAAAATGATTTTTTTTAAGTTTTATTTTTAGACGATATAAAAGCAAAAACTTAACATAAATTCTTTAGTTAACAAATAATGTGTTTTGCTTGTTTTAATGTTGAGCTTCAATAAATGTGTCTAATTTTTTGTTAGTGGTAAGTTGAATTTTGTTTTTCATAAAAGGTGTCCATCCAATTAAAATTCCAGTAGTACCAAGTGCTTGCCTTGTCCATTTCCACAAATTAAAAGTGTCAATATGCTCTATAATTTTACCATCTTTAAATTTAAAATTTGCGCTTACTTTATTAATAACTTTTCTTTTTTTGTCTCCATACACATAGTCTGCTACCCAATTTGCTTTTCCGTTTTCATTAGTTGCTTCAACACTATCAAAGCTAATTTTAGTATCTTCTTTTTTTTGAGAAAGTAACATTTCCCACATTTTAAATGCTCTTTCTCCTTTTAACTTTCCAAATACAGCATCTTGAAACACTACATCTTTATGATAACATTCTAACATGCTATTAACGTTGCCATTAGAAAAAGAGGTGTAAAACTTTTTTATTATTTCTTGATTACTCATTTAGTTTTTTTTTTTTTGATTTACTTAGGCAATTTGCAAAATTTTGCCTTTTTTTAAATTCTCTCCAGAATTCTTTAACTGATTTGAAGTTTAACTCATTATTTATACGATTTAGAGTGTTTACTCCATCGAAACTATATTTCCCTGAACCTATGATATATTGAAATTCCATTCTATCATTTCCAACATACTTCATTTCACCTCTAATAGAGTCAATTAGATGTCCAAACTGCATGAAATAGAGAGTGTCGTTTTTAACTTTCATTTTTTGCCATTCTGTTAGATTATCTCCATTTGTATCCCATGCTAGCCTTATTGAATCATTTTTGATATAAATTTCAGAGTAGTAACCTTTTCACACACGTAATAATTTCCGTCTATTTTAGGTTCATTTTGACACCCAAAATAAATTGATGAAATCAAAAGTAATAGGTGTTTATTATTTTGGATGTTCATTAGGTAATGGTTAATGCTCTCTTATATAAAATCGTTCCAATGTTTATATAAAGCTTTAAGCGAAGTTAGTCTAAAAAAATAATAGAGGCAAGTTTATAAACTAAGGCAAAAGCTGTATGTTTTTATTAATTCAGAGTCCAATTCACAAACATAACCATAAAACAAAGTACTAAAATTGATAGTAAAAAATGTAATATATTATTAAGACGCTTCTTTTTATTCGCTTTTGTTTTAATTTCTAGTTTTATCTTTTTTAAGGTTGCTTTATCTACTTTTTTAAAGCTATTATTTATAGAACCACTTTCTTGTATTACAAAACGAATATTTTTATATCGTTTAGTTTTTTCATGCTTTAGTTGTTTCACTCTAACATTATGTGTATTAAATCTTCCGTAGGTTCCCATTGTAATATTAATGTATATAAGATTTAGAATGTTACATTTTAATTTTTTTTCTTTATTTGTAGAAATAAAAAAGCCCATAACCTTTAGATTATGAGCTTTAAATTTTTATAAGATTTTCTTAATTACGTCCTGCGCGTACACCACCATCTGTATCCCAAATTGCTCCAGTTACCCAAGCAGCTTTGTCTGATAGTAAAAAAGTAATGCTATTAGCTACATCATCTGCAGTTCCATTTCTTCCTATTGGGTGAAACGCATTAAAACCTTCTAGTGCTTTAGAAGCTTCGTCTGCACCACCAAAAGCTGAGTCGTAAGCAGATGTTAAAACAACTGCTGGAGAAACCGCATTTACACGAATTTTATGATCTGCAAGCTCCATAGCTAAATGTTGTGTAAGTGAATGTAAACCTGCTTTTTGCATAGAATAAGCAGAAGAAGGTGTTGCTTTTACAGCTTGTTTTGCCCACATTGAACCTACATTTACAATAGATCCTCCATTAGTCTCTTTCATTTTATTAGCTACAGCTTGTGTAATAAAAAAGAAACCTCTGTTTAAATCCTGGTAAGAATCGTAATCTGCAACTGTGTGATCTAAAAATGCTTTTGGACCAAAAATACCAGAAGCGTTTACTAAATAATCTACATTATCTAATGCGGCTATAGTTTTTGTAAGTGCTTCAACTTCACTTTTGTTTGTAATATCTACTTGATGTTTGTGTAGGTTATTAGCATCTTGAACTTTAGCAGTATTACGACCAAGAATATGCACTGTTGCGCCTTGTGCTAATAATTGTTCTGCAGTTGCTTTACCAATACCACTTGTTCCTCCTACAATAATTGCTGTTTTGTTTTGTAATGTACTCATAGTTTAAGTTTTTATTATTTATTTATATTTAATTCTAATTTTCTTTTTTCAATACCGTAACCGTCCGATAATGTGTTGCCTTCTAAAGAGTTTTCTTTTGCCTGCATTACAATAAAGATAAATGCGCTATCACTGTTATTTCTAATAGCTATTTCTGTGGTTGTGCCAACTCTAATAACAGTGCCTTGTGAGATGTCTATATAATTATCATTTAGTAACAACTGTTCTTCGACCTTCAATTTTAAAATCGGGATTTGGTTGAAAAACATTTTCGGATAAGTTTAAAAATTTGCTAAGATCAATTTTTGATTGATCGTTTTTTTTAGTTTCTATTTTAAAGACTTACAAGTCTGTCTTTTTATTAGTAAATTTTTTAAATCAATATTTTGTTACAAAGTGATTTTGCAGCCTGTATTGGCCAACTTTCTTTATGTAAATGGCTTTCGGTAACTGCACTTTCGTACAATAAATAAATTTGTTTTGTTAGTACTATAATTTCCTTTTCAGATTGTAATGTAGTGTTTGCGATTACTAATTCTTGAATTAAAGCAATAAATGTTTTTTTCTCTTTTTGTATTTCTGTACGAATAGAAATATTGTCTTGTGGTATTTCTGCAATGGTTTTAATACACCAACAACCGTTAAATTCGGGTTGTTTGTAAAATAATTCTAGAAAATTGAATAATGCTAAAAGTTGCTGCTTTCCTTTTGGTTTGCTTTCACAATATATTTTGACACTTTCTAAAAAACTATCATTCTTATGTTGTAAATAAGAAATACAAATAGCTTCTTTAGATTTAAAGTGATTATATAAGGTTGCTTTTGCAATTCCAGCTTCGGCAATAATTTCATTAATGCCTGTGCTGTTATAACCATTTTTATAGAATAAATCTGAAGCCGTTTCTATAATTGTATGTCTTACTTGAGAATGTTTCACTCTGCAAATGTAAAACAAATACTAAAACTAGACAAGTTGGTCTTTTTTTTATAACATAAATTTAACTATTGAGTTGTTTCGTAGAAATTCAAAACTTTAAATATAATTTGCTACTTTGGTTCAATGCAAGAAGACTTCCTTCATTATTTATGGAAACATAAAAAAATAATAACTACAAACCTTAAAACTACAAAGGGAAACATAATTACTATTAATAAAGTAGGAGAGCACAACCATAATGCAGGACCAGATTTTTTTAATGCACAAGTAAGCATTGGAGAACAGTCTTGGGCAGGAAATTTAGAAATACACATAAAATCTAGCGATTGGTATTTGCATAATCATGAAACAGATAGTAATTACGACAACGTAATTTTGCATGTAGTTTGGGAGCATGACACAGAAATATTTAGAAAAGACAATACAGAGATTTCAACATTAGAATTAAAACACTACGTCACTCAAGAAGCCTTAAGTAACTATCAAAAATTATTTAGTAGTACTCAAAAATGGATAAACTGCGAGAACGATTTTGTATCTATTCCAGAATTTACTATTTCTAATTGGCTAGAGCGTTTATACTTTGAACGTTTAGAACGTAAGGCAAACGATATTGCAACTGTATTAAAACAAAGCACAAATAATTGGGAAGCCGTTTTATTTAAGATGTTATCTAAAAACTTTGGGCTAAAAGTTAATGGTGAGGCCTTTGCAAGTGTTGCAAATTCTTTTGATTTTTCAATAATAAGAAAACAGCAATCTAAACTATCAAGTTTAGAAGCTTTGGTATTTGGGCAAGCAGGATTGTTAGAAGATGATTGCCAAAAGGTCTATTACTTAGAACTAGAGAAAGAATATCAGTTTTTAAAACAGAAGTTTGGATTGTCTTCGCAAAATGTAACACCATTACAATTTTTCAGGTTGCGTCCACCAAACTTTCCAACCATAAGGTTGTCTCAATTGGCTAACATGTATCATGTGCATCAAAATGTGTTTTCAAAAGTTATAGAAGCTAAAAATTTAGACGATTTTTATAAATTATTTACTGTAGAGACTTCTAAGTTTTGGGAAACGCATTATACATTTAATAAAGAATCTAAAGCTTTAAAAAAGAAACTAACTAAATCGTTTATAGACTTACTTTTAATTAATACTATTATTCCGTTAAAGTTTAGTTATGCTAAGCAGCTTGGTAAATCTATAGACGAAGAAATTATACAATTACTGCATCAAATCGCTTCGGAAAAAAATAGTATAGTTAATACATTTAATAGTTTAAAAAAAGTATCAAAATCTGCTTTAGAATCTCAGGCTTTGCTTCAGCTTAAAACCGAATATTGCGATAAAAATAAATGTTTACAATGTGCTATTGGAAATTCGGTTTTAAACAAAGCACACTAACTATAAAATCATATTTTTATTCTTTTAAAACAATGTTACTTTATAATTTAATTTAGAATTAAAACCGGAAAGGTTTTATTACCTTGCAATATGCAAACTGCACATACTTTATTATTGTTTTTTCAAAAGCGAGGCTATCATGTTTGTCAGCGAATTGCAGATAGAATAGGTATTCGAGCTAAAATTGTGCGCACTTCATTTATGTATTTAACTTTTGTAACTGTTGGATTTGGTTTTGCATTATATTTATTCTTAGCTTTCTGGATGCGTATAAAAGATATAATTTATACTAAAAGAACATCGGTTTTTGATTTATAATACATGGTAAATTCGCTACTTAAATTTTTTAAAACTAAAATATATTTAGCTATAACGCTATTAGTATTAGTTATATGCACAGGTGTTTTAGGGTTTAAAATAATATCTGGATATTCTTGGGTTGATGCAATTTACATGACGGTTATTACCATTACAACCGTTGGTTTTGGAGAAGTGCAACCGCTTGATGATAGTTCTAAAATATTTACTGTATTTTTAATATTATCAAGTGTGGTAATTGTAGGTTACGCATTATCCATTATTACAGAATATATTCTAAGTACTAATAATCTAGACGATTTAAAAAGAAAAAAAATGCAAAAGAAAATTAATAGTCTCGAGAATCACACCATTATTTGCGGTTATGGGCGAAATGGAAAGCAGGCAGCAAAAAAACTAATGTCTTATAAAAAACCTTTTGTAATTATAGAAAAAAACAAAGAGGTTATAGAAAAGAACGAAAACCAAATGTTACCTATGGTTTTTGGTAATGCTAATGAAGACGAAGTATTAATGCAGGCAGGTTTAGATAGAGCAAGTACGCTTATATCTGCTTTACCTAACGATGCAGATAATTTATTTGTTGTGCTTTCAGCAAGACAACTAAATAGAAACGCATGTATAATTAGTCGTGCGTCTCAAGAAACATCATATCAAAAATTAAAATTAGCTGGTGCTAATAATGTTATTTTACCAGATAGAATTGGTGGAGATCACATGGCATCTTTAGTGGTAGTTCCAGATTTAATAGAGTTTATAGATAACCTTTCTATTGGTGGAAACGAGAATGTAAACATAGAAGAAATAGAGGTAGATAAACTCTACAATACATCGCATAAAGTACAGACTATTAAAGATTTAGACTTAAGAAATAAAACAGGTTGTACAGTAATAGGCTTTAAAGGAAGTGATGGAGATTATATTGTAAATCCAGAAGCCGAAATAAAACTAGTGCCACACTCCAAAGTTATAGTCTTAGGACGACCAGAACAAATACAAGAGCTTAATTCTATTTACGATTTAGATTAATAGCGTGCTTTTTAACAACTGCTATTTTATAAACTCGGCAATTTTTTGCATCTTGCTATTCTTAAATTAACAATTAACTAACAACAACTAATTATGAAGAAATATCTTTTTTCAATTTTCTCATTAATATTACCACTTTTATCACTGGCTCAAGAAGCTTCTGAGCTAGGTATCGATCAAAAGATTGATAAAGCTTTTGGAGATGCAACAGGATGGTTTGTAAGTTTTATCTTTTATCAAATAGATTTTGGTGGAGGTATTAAAATATTTTGGGTATTATTTCCTTTAATTTTAGGAGCACTTTATTTTACATTCTATTTTAAGTTTATAAACATAAGAGGTTTCTTTACGTCTATAAATATTGTGCGTGGAAAATATGACCACATAGATGGTCATGATAACAAAGATTTAAAAGTAGCAGGAGACTCTACACCAGGAGGAGATGCAATAGAGACTATTAAAATTGAAGATCACGAAGGAGAGGTAAGTCACTTTCAAGCATTAACAGCTGCTTTATCTGCAACAGTAGGTTTAGGAAATATAGCAGGTGTTGCTATTGCTGTTTCAATTGGTGGAGCAGGCGCAACATTTTGGATGATTATTGCTGGATTATTAGGTATGGCATCAAAATTTGTAGAATGTACACTTGGTGTAAAATATAGAGATATCGACGAAAACGGAACTGTTTTTGGAGGTCCAATGTACTACTTAACAAAAGGATTAAAAGAAAGAGGTTTCACTGGCTTAGGAAAAGTACTAGCAGCTATTTTTGCAGTATTTGTTATTGGTGGTTCTTTTGGAGGTGGTAACATGTTTCAAGTAAATCAAGCAGCTCAATTATTTCAACACATGACAGGTGGAGAGGAGTCATTTATTAATGGATACCGTTGGGTATTTGGTTTAGTAATGGCAGTGTTAGTTGGTATTGTAATTATTGGAGGAATTAAAAAAATAGCCAAAGTAACAGATAAAATTGTACCATTCATGGTTGTTATTTATGTTGCTGCTTCTTTATTTGTAATTATTACTAATTATAATATGATAGGAGATGCTTTTATGCAAATCTTTGATGGTGCATTTAGTCCAGAAGGTGTAGCAGGTGGTTTTATAGGTGTGTTAGTTCAAGGATTTAGACGTGCAGCTTTTTCAAACGAAGCAGGTATTGGTTCGGCTTCTATAGCGCATTCAGCTGTAAAAACTAAATATGCAGCAAGTGAAGGTATGGTTGCTTTATTAGAACCTTTTATAGATACAGTTGTGGTTTGTACTATGACAGCTTTAGTATTGGTAATTACAGGAAACGTAACTGCAGCAAACGCAGGATTAAACGACGCTGATGCTATATTATTAACATCTGGAGCATTCGAATCTGCAATTTCTTGGTTCCCTTACGTACTAACAATTGCAGTAGTGTTATTTGCATTTAGTACAATGATTTCATGGTCTTACTATGGATATCAAGGTTGGGCATTTTTATTCGGAAGAAGTAAAAAAATGGAATATGCATATAAAACATTATTTTGTTTATTTGTTATAGTAGGTGCTTCAATCAGTTTAGGATCTGTAATTGGCTTCTCTGATGCCATGATTTTTGCTATGATGGTACCAAACATGATTGGTCTTGTTTTACTAGCTCCAAAAGTTAGAGAAGAACTTAATAGATTTATGAAAGCTATTAAAGAAAAAGCCGAATAAAAAAATATGTTGTAACTTCATCTTATAAAAATCTTAAGATGAATAATTTAAAATCCCATTTCGTGTTTACAAAACAACAACGAAATGGGATTTTTTTATTGCTATTACTCATCATTGCTTTTCAATGTGTTTATGCGTATGTTAGTTTTTCTTCAGAAGACATAATTGTAGACTCAAAAGCATTACAATTATTTCAAAAAGAAATCGATTCTTTAAAGTTAGTTGAAATTGAAAACAGAAAACCAAAAATCTATCCTTTTAATCCAAATTTTGTTACAGATTATAAAGGTTATACTTTAGGTATGTCTAGTGAAGAAATTAATAGATTGAAAAAGTTTAGAGCTAAAAACCAATGGGTAAACTCAGCAAAACAATTTCAACAAGTCACAAAAGTTTCAGATTCTATTTTTAATAAAATTTCACCTTACTTTAAATTTCCAGATTGGGTAACAAACCCAAAACCTAAAAAACAATATTCTAATTCATTTTCAAAAGAAACACCTAAAACCGAAACTCAGAAAATTGATTTAAATATTGCAACTGCAATACAGCTTCAAAAAGTATATGGAATTGGAGAAGCTTTTTCAGAACGAATTATTAAGTATCGAACAAAGCAAAACGGCTTTGTTTCTATTATAGAGTTAAACGAAGTGTATGGATTAAAACCCGAAACAATTAGCGAACTTAAAAAATCCTTCAGCTTAAAAACACCTAAGGCAATTAGTAGAATAAATTTAAATACAGCATCAAAAGCAGAGTTAGTAACTGTTAGGTTTATAGATTACGAAATCGCTCATAACATTATCGAGTTTAGAACACTTCATGAAGGATTTGATTCTTTTGAAGAATTAACAAAAGTTAAAGGCTTTCCACTAAAAAAATTGGAGATAATTAAGTTATATTTACAGTAAAATTAGAATATAACAAAAATGGATAACAGATACTTCACCGAAGAACATAATTTATTTAGACAAAGTTTAACAGATTTCTTAAAAAAAGAGGTCGTGCCACATATAGACAAATGGGAAGAAACTGGTCATATAGAGCGTTTTATTTGGGAGAAATTTGGAGAAATGGGCTTTTTTGGTATAGCATATCCAGAAGCTTATGGTGGAATGGATTTAGATTTATTCTACACTGTTATCTTTCTAGAAGAACTTCAAAAAATAAATTCTGGAGGTTTTGCTGCAGCAATGTGGGCACATGCTTACTTAGCGATGACTCATGTAAACGCAGAAGGAAGTGAAGAAATTAAGCATAAATATTTAACAAAAAGTATTACAGGAGAAATGATTGGTGCAATGGCTGTTACCGAACCTTTTGGTGGTAGTGATGTTGCAGGAATGAGAACCACTGCTGTTAAAAAAGGAGACACTTATGTGTTAAACGGTTCTAAAACTTTTATCACAAATGGTGTGTATAGCGATTATATAGTAGTTGCTGCGAAAACGAGTCCAGAACTAGGTAATAAGGGTATTAGTATGTTTATTGTAGATAGAGATACTAAGGGCTTAAGCGCAACTAAATTAGATAAGTTGGGATGGAGAGCATCAGACACTGGAGAATTAGCATTCGATAATGTTGTTATTCCAGCAAACCACTTAATGGGAGAAGAAGGAAAAGGTTTTCCATATATCATGCAACACTTCGCTTCAGAACGTTTAATAATGGGAATTAATGCTCATGCCAGAGCAGAATTTGCTTTAGAGTATGCAGTAAAATATATGGCAGAACGTCAAGCTTTTGGTAAAACTATAAATAAATTTCAAGCATTACGTCACACAATGGCAGATTGCTATGCAGATATGGAAGTATGTAAAGAATTTAATTATTCGGTAGCTGCTAGACTAGATAAAGACGAGTACGTTGTAAAAGAAGCAACCATTTCAAAATTACGTTCTACAAAAATGTCAGACGAGGTTATTTACCAATGTTTACAAATGTTAGGAGGCTATGGCTACATGGAAGAATATCCAATGGCACGCTTATTGCGTGATAGTAGACTAGGACCTATTGGTGGAGGAACATCAGAAATACTCAGAGAAATTATCGCTAAAATGGTAATCGATAAAAAAGAGTACAAACCAGCTGTAAAACACTAAAGCATTATTTTACTGAGTTTATTTTAATAATTTAGAATTATCTTTGTTAATAAAAAGAGGTCATAATATTAAATATTAACTTTTTAAGATGAAAAATCCAAATCAAATATTATACATATTATTTTTTTTATGTACCACAATTACATTTGCACAAAAAGAAATAAACAACCAAGTTGTAGATTTTTTTAAAGATGAACCTATAGAAAGTGCAAGTGTTTATATTAGAAGTACAGCAATAGGAACCATAACAAATGCAGATGGAAAATTTGTGCTTAGAATTCCAAAAGATAATGTAACAGATACTTTAGTGGTTTCTTCTATTGGTTATTCTACAGAAAAAATACCGCTAGAACAGTACGATCCTTTAGAGCCAATTTACTTAGTAGAAGCAGTAGCATCTTTAGATGAGGTTGTGTTAGAGGCAGAAGCAAGACCAAAAACAGGAAATGAAATTGTGCTAAAAGCAATTGAGAGACTGCCACAAACAATGCCAGATTCTTCATACATTCAAAAAGGATTTTTAAGGCATAAAGAACGTAATAAAAAGGAATTTAAATGGTTAATTGAGAGCGCTATATCTGTTTACGATTCTGGGTATGCTGTTTCTGCGAAAAAGCATTTAAAAATAAACGTAGATCAAATGCGTAAAAGTTATGATTTAAGAGATGTAGATAGCTTATTTACTTATGCTTCATATTTAAATCAAAATTCTACAATAAAAACAAATCCTAAAAATTTAAGAAGAAGCCAAGTAAAAACGGCACTATTAAAAAAATCTATTAAATGGAATGATAATAGAGTAAACGGACTTCAAAATATATTTCAAGGAAAACTTAATATGTTTAGAAATGTAGAGGGTAAAAAAGCATTATTTGGAGATGGTATTTTAGAAAATCACCAATTCAAATTAGATACCATTTTGGTAGATAACGAACGTAAGCTATATAAAATCAAAATTACTAAAGGTGAAGAGTATGTAGGTTTGGGAACTAAAGGTATTTATAACGAAGGCTTCGAAGCTAAAGGTTGGTTATATATCTATTATGATAATTTTGCTATTAAAAAAGTAGAATACGAATTGTTAGCAGCTTCAAAAGAACAAAAGAGCAGAAGCAAACGCTTGTTCGACACAGAAGTTAATCACAAGTTAGTAATAAACTATAAAGAGTATAAAGACAAAATGTACCCTAATTATATTTATTACGAAACTCCAAAACTAGTTAACGTAGGTTTTAAACCAAAAAGTAAGCAAGACGAACAGTTTGCAGAGCAATTTAACAAAGAAGAGCGTTTTTACTATACTATACAAGAAATATTGTTTTCGGACATTGTCCTAGATCATGATAAAATTAATACAGCGCTTGAAAATAAATGGGATATGGATATTTTTTCTTCTAAACCATATGATAAAGAATTTTGGGAAACATACAATGTCTTATTAGAAAGTGAAGATGAAGAAAAACTAATTCAAGATTTAAGCAAAAGAGCATCATTATTTAAAGATTAGTAGTGCTTTTTACTACGTTACTAAAAATTAACTATGTCTATTAAAGCTTTTGTAAACTACCTTCAGTTAGAAAGAAACTACTCTAATCTCACTGTAAAAGCCTATACAAACGATATTAATTCTTTTCAAACATTTTTAGTTGAGGAATTTGATGATTCTCAATTAAGTCAAGCTAACTACTCTCAAATAAGAAGTTGGATTGTACAACTAGTAGAGTTTAAAATATCAAATAGAAGTATTAATCGTAAAGTTTCAGCATTAAATTCTTATTACAGATTTTTATTAAAAATAGGAGATATCGATGTAAATCCGTTAATAAAACACAAAGCTTTAAAAACTAGTAAAAAAATACAAGTACCTTTTTCTGAATCAGAAATTGTTATAGCATTAGATGAATTGCAATATGAAGATGATTACGAAGGTGTAAGAAATAAACTTATAATAGAATTATTTTATTCTACTGGAATTAGAAGAATAGAGTTGGTTAATTTAAAATTATCAGATATAGACTTTGGAAATAGAACGCTAAAAGTTTTAGGTAAGAGAAATAAAGAACGCTATGTTCCATTATTAAACTCAGTAATAAAAACACTTCAAAATTACCTTAAGATACGAATAGAAGTCAATCCTATAATAGATAATCAGGCACTTTTTTTAACAAAAAAAGGAGTTAAAATATACGAAACTCTTGTTTACAGAATTATAAAACAGTATTTTAGTCTAGCATCTAATAAGGTAAAAAAGAGTCCACATATACTAAGGCACTCATTTGCGACCCACTTATTAAATCAAGGTGCAGATTTAAATGCTGTTAAAGAACTTTTAGGACATTCAAGTTTAGCTGCTACTCAGGTTTACACACATAATAGTATAGCCGAACTTAAAAAAGTGTATTCCAAAGCACACCCAAGAAGTAAAAAGTAACAGCTAGAAATAAACAACTGTTTAACTAATTTAAATTTAAGCTTATGAAAGTTAATACGCAAGCGGTAAATTTCAACGCAAATCCAGAATTACTAAATTTTATTCAAGAAAGGATGAATAAATTAGAGAATTTCTACGATAAAGTTATAAAACCTGATGTGTTTCTAAAAGTTTAAAATACAAGTAGTAAGGAAAATAAAATTTTTGAAGTACGAGTAAGTATTCCAGGAGTTAGCTTTGTGGTAAAAAAGCAATGTAAATGGTTTGAAGAAGGAGCAGATATAGCAGTTGCATCGTTAGAAAGACAGTCAAAAAAGAAAAAAGCAAAATTAAGATCATATTTATGAAAATATTTATGAAAAATATTTTTGAATAACTAAATAAATATTTACATTTGCAGTCCGTTAGAAATAGCGGGCTTTTTTTATACGTAAAAAATGTAATAAAAGCCGATGTAGCTCAGCTGGCTAGAGCAGCTGATTTGTAATCAGCAGGTCGTGGGTTCGAGTCCCTCCATCGGCTCTTAA
>NZ_JALZVX010000193.1 GCF_023299985.1 Lacinutrix sp.
GACACGAGCTCTACTATTGTTTTTCAAAACCCATTTAAAGTTATTGAAGAACTAGTTTTATCTACAGCAAATTATTCAGGATCGAAAACATATAAAATTTTAGGAAGTAAAAACCTTACAGAATGGTTTGGAGTATTAAATACAGGTTCTTTAACAAACTTACAAACGTTAAATAGCACTAGTGTGGATAAGACTATTACTTTTCCACGTTGTAGCTATAAGTATCTAAAAATTGTATTTAACGATAAAAACAGCCTACCAATAAACGTTTTAAAAGTTGGAAGCTTAAGTAGTTCCATTACTAATAGAGCGCTACAAAAAGTGATTACCAAATCTATAACAACAGTAGATCTGTTAGAAGAAAAGAAAACACAAATTCATATAAAATTCACTAATAAGGAAATTATAAATCAAATTCAGTTTGAGGTTTCCAAACCAGAATTTTTTAATCGTAATGTTCAAATTTACACCAAAGAAATCCGTGTTATAAAAAAGAAAGAGGAATCGTATAATAAACGATTAATAAACCTTCAATTAAATTCTGATAAGGCATTAACTTTTAACATATCAGAAATTTTTGAAGATGAAATTTATATTGAAATTGAAAATAAAGACAGTAATAAATTAAGCATAGCAGAAATTAATTTTTTTCAAAAACCACTATATGCAGTAGCATCATTAAAAGCTAATACAAACTACAAGATAAAAACAGGAAGTAAAACAATGGTTGCTCCAGAATACGATTTATCTTTCTTTAAAAATAGTATTTCTGAAAACCTACCAAGATTAGAGATTAATAATATTGTAAAAGAAAAAGCAAAGCCAGTTGAGGTTAAAGAAAAATCATTATGGGAAACCTCATGGTTTATGTGGTTTGCTATGGCAATAACAGGACTTATAATTGTTTCTTTTAGTTCAAGCTTGGTAAAAGATTTAAAAAAGGACAAATAAAGACCAACAGTTGAAACAATTTAAGGTTTTATTTTACTTTTAATAAACTAACAAATACATTATTAATTATGGAATTTAATTATTTAGCAATTTTAGTAGCTGCAATCGCACCACTTATACTAGGTTTTTTATGGTATAATCCAAAACTCTTTGGAAACGCATGGATGCGAGAAGCAGAAATGACACCAGAAAAAATGAAAGGAGGAAACATGGCTGTTATTTTTGGTTTAACATTACTGTTATCATTTATTTTAGCTTTCTCTTTACAACAATTAACCAATCATCAATTTGGAGCTTTTAGTTTAATGGGAGGAGATCCTGCATTAGCAAAACCGTCTTACGACGCTTTTATGGCAGATTACGGTAATGTTTTTAGAACCTTTAAACATGGCGCACTACATGGTGCCTTAGCTGGTGTTTTCTTTTTCTTACCTGTTATAGCTATTAATGGTATGTTTGAGCGTAAAAGCTGGAAGTATATTTTAATTAACTCTGGTTACTGGATTGTGTCTTTAACAATAATGGGAGCAATAGTTTGCGGTTGGGTTTAATACCAATTAAAACTTAAAACAAAGGCAATAAAACGGCGTGTTCTCTTTCTTTTTTATTAAAAAAACAAATCGTAACTAGTGCTATGTTTTATTTTAACCTCGTTTTAAATTACAATTGGTATAACAATATATTATTATAACTTTACAAAGACTGAAACCAACTGTTTCTGTCTTTTTTCTTGTCTCATATTTTGATCGATTATAAACTTTATTATTCAGTAAACGATCTTCCAAATTCTTGGGATGCTTTAGCTAATAATGACTTGTTTTTAAAAAGACCTTTTTTAAAAGCTTTAGAGCATTCTTGCCCCAAAAACATTAGGCCTATTTATGTAGGTGTTTTTAAAGACGAAACGCTTGTTGGAATAGTAATAATCCAACGTGTGGAAATGTATTTAAAAGATATTTTTAGAAACAATAATGATACGTTTTTAACCAGAAAATGTAAACAACTAATATCTAATATAGTAAAAGGTAACGCCTTAATTATTGGCAATATAATGCACACTGGAGAACATGGGTTGTATTATAATAAAGAAGTTATTAGCTATCAAGACTATTTACAACAACTATCTTTTGCTGTTGACAGTATTAAATCTAATATCAAACTAAAACATAATAAAAAAGTAAGACTAATAGCCTTTAAAGATTATTTTGAAGAGGATGCCATACATGAAAACACAGCCTTTTTTATAAAGGAGAAAGTTTATAAAAGGCAAGTACAACCTAACATGGTTTTTAATGTATTAGAATCTTGGGAAACTTTTGAAGATTACATTTCGGACTTTACTAAAAAGTATAGAGACCGTTATAAATCTGCAAGAAAAAAGGGAAAACAAATAGTTAAACGAGAATTAGATATTGAAACCATAGGCGTTTTGCAAGATGAAATGTTTCAACTTTATAAAAGTGTTTCAGATAATGCACGTGTAAATAGTTTCATTTTAAACGAAAATCATTTTAAAACTTTAAAAGAAGAATTAAAAGGTAATTTTAGGGTTTTTGGTTATTTTTTAGATGAAGAACTAGTGGGTTTTTTCACCTTAATTCTTAATAACAAATCTCTTGAAACTTATTTTTTAGGCTATAACAAAAAGTTTCATCGAAAGCATCAAATGTATTTAAATATGCTTTTTGATATGGCTCAATTTGGTATAGAAAACAAATTCTCAAAAATTGTTTATGCTAGAACAGCAATGGAAATTAAAAGCTCTGTTGGTGCAAAACCTAAAATCATGCATATTTATATAAAACACACTAATTTTATTGCAAACACAATGCTTAAATTAATTTTCAAATTCTTGAATCCGGAAACAAAATGGGAGGAAAGACACCCTTTTAAAACATAAAAAAAACCTCAAGCTTAAACTCGAGGTTTTTTTATTTAGCTTTTAGATAATTACTTACCTTTTTTAGCAGACTGTACTTTGTTAAGCTTAGCTTCTTTCATAGCTTCACCTATTTCATTACTAGCGGCAAAACTAGCAACCATATCGTTTAACATGTTACTACCTGCTTGTGGCGAGTTAGGTAATAATATTAAATTACTATTTGTTTCACTACCAATAGCTTGTAAAGTATCGTAATGTTGTGTTACAACAATTAAAGCAGATGCTTCTTGAGAGTTAATACCAACTTTATTTAATACCTCTACAGATTCTTCAAGACCACGTGCAATTTCACGTCGTTGGTCTGCAATACCTTGTCCTTGTAAACGCTTACTTTCTGCTTCAGCTTTTGCTTTTTCAACAATTAAAATACGTTGCGCATCACCTTCATATTGCGCAGCAGTTTTTTCTCTATCTGCAGCATTAATTCTGTTCATTGCCTCTTTTACTTGAGCATCTGGATCGATATCTGTTACTAAGGTTTTAATAATATCAAAGCCATAGTCAGACATTGCTTCGTTAAGTTCAGATTTTACTGCAATGGCAACATCATCTTTACGTAAAAACACATCATCAAGTATCATTTTTGGTACTTCGGCACGAACAACATCAAATACATAAGAAGTAATTTGATCATGTGGATAATCTAATTTGTAAAAAGCATCGTAAACTTTTTGACTAATAACTCGGTATTGTACAGAGACTTTTAAACGTACAAACACATCATCTTTAGTTTTTGTTTCTACAATAACATCTAGTTGTTGAATTTTTAAACTTAACCTACCAGCAACCTTATCTACTATTGGTATTTTTAAGTGCAGTCCAGATTGTCTAATAACTTTAAATTTACCAAAGCGCTCTATAATTGCAGCGGTTTGTTGTTTTACAACGAAGAACGAAGAAATTAAAATAATAAGTCCGAAAAAGATAATCGGAATAAAAACAAATGATCCCATAACAGTTTTTTAAGTGGTTAGAAAAAAGCCAACTATTTAGCTTTTTGGTTTATAAAAATTGAAATACCAAAATAAGTTATATTTGTTCATAAATCCCCAAATAACCTATGAAAAAAATACAACTTTCCTTATTAGTAGTACTTATGCTATGTTTTGTTACAAAAAACTTTGCACAACATAAAAATTACGACATAAAAAACGGCTTTGGCTTGTTTGGAGGTATCACGCAATTCGATATTATTACAGATAACTTTGAGACTACAAAAGGAGATGGATGGATTGGCGGAATGAGTGCAACCGTAGATATTCCACACAAATGGTATAACGCGAGTTATGGCATGCAGCTTTCTGAAAACACTTTAGGTATTTCTGGCCGTATAAGTAATACAGATTTATTTGCTCAAGAATTAGAATATAAAATTTTTACTGCACAATTAGCGTTTTTATGGCATGCTAAAATTGTTGGAAGTTATCTAACTATAGATTTTGGGCCAATGCTACAGTATAATAGTGATCTGGAATTAAAAGACGATGAACAAGAGAATTTTATAATTTCTAATTACAATGCTTTAACCGCAAACGACATTACAGATATTTCAAATTTTAATATAAATGGCGCGATTGGTGCAACTGCTGGATTTAGTATTATTAAATTTAGAGCACAATATATTTATGGGTTTTTAAACACGTTAAATGGGTTAAACTCTAATAGCGATTTAGATTTAACAGGTGGTGATAACGAATTTAAGGGTAACCAAGCTATGTTAACTTTCTCAGCAATGATTACGTTTTAAAAAATTGTAACTATCTTGTAGGCAATTATTTATTATGAAAAACTAAATTTAAAATAATGAAACTAAAATTACACTATTTACTATTTACAATGTTTTGTAGCACTGCAATTTTTGCACAAAACGAAAAAGAAACCATTGCTAGAAATTGGTTAGAAGAAAATAAATTTGAATTAAACATCCAAGACAACCATACGTTAGATATGCAATTTAGTAGAGCAAGTTTATCTGGTGAAACGTTTCGTTTTTACCAAATGATGAATGGTATACAGGTTTTTAATGCTGAAGTAACAGTTCATGTATCCAACAGAAACAATGTAACTTTTCATACTAGTACTTATGATGCTTCAATTGAAACAATTAATACAACACCAAGTATTTCTGAAGCTCAAGCACAACAAACAGCATTAACAAATTTAAATGTGCAAGTATCTGATATTGTAAATTTAAAAAACGAACTTTTCGTTATTAAGAATAATAATCAAACAAGTTTAGTTAGAAAACTTTTAGTAAATGCTTATTCTAAGTCAGGAGCTTGGGAAGTTATGATAGATGCTCAAACAGGCTCTTTTTTAAGTGCTAAAGATGTTGCTTTTTATTTTCATGGAGACAAAGAGAAAGAAAAAGAGAAGGAAGAGAACACCAAAAAAGAGAATAAATCGTCTTCATTTATGGCAACAGGTTCGGCTATGATTTTTGATACAGATCCATTAACTGCAACTACAAGTGCTTATGGAGGACAATATGTAGATGGAAATGATGCAACTAATGCCGCTTTAGATGCAGCAAGAACACCAGTTAGTCTTCTAGACATTGAATTTGTAGGAGGTAACTATAGATTAAGAGGACCTTATACAGAAATAGCAGAATTAACGTCACCTAATAAAGGTTTGTTTATTCAATCTTCAAATAATTTCGAATTTAATAGACAAGAAGATGGTTTCGAAGCAGCAAATGTATACTACCATACAGATAAATCAATGCGTTATATTAATATTGACTTAGGTATTACATTGGCACCATCTCAAAATGGTGGTGTTGTTCGTTTTGATCCTCATGGAGCAAATGGAGGAGATAATTCTTTTTATACTGGAGGAACGTTAAACTTTGGAGAAGGTTGTGTAGATGATGGTGAAGATGCCGATGTAATTTTACACGAATTAGGTCATGGATTGCACGATTGGCTTACAAATGGAAGTTTATCTCAAGTTAATGGTTTAAGTGAAGGTAGTGGAGATTATTGGGCAAACTCCTATAAAAGAAGTTTAGGACAATGGTCTCCAAGTGATGCAGCTAGAAACTGGGTTTTTGGTTGGGATGGACATAATGAATGCTGGAATGGAAGAACTACAGTTGTTACTGCCCAATATCCAGGAGGTTTAGTAGGACAAATACATGCAGATGGACAAATGTGGGCAACTACATTAATGGAAATTTGGGAAGATATAGGAAAAGAAAAAACAGACAAAGCTTTTTTAGAAGGATTAGGCATGACAAATAGTGGAACTAATCAAGAGCAAGCAGCTATTGCCGTAAGACAAGCAGCTATAGATATTGGAACAGCTGGAGGCTTTACATGTGCAGATATTCAAGCTTTTACAGATAGGTTTAATGCTCAAGGTTATAATATGCCAGCTTACACTTGTAGTTTAAGTGTAGATGAGTTTGCTGTAAATGCAATTTCAATATTCCCTAATCCAACAAATGGTATAATAACATTAAAGAATATTAAGCAAGAATACAATGTTGCTGTATTTAATATGTTAGGTCAAAAAGTAAAGGACCAAACAATAAACGCAACATTAAATACTATGAATGTTTCCAACTTAGCAACAGGAACTTATTTTATTAAATTTAATGAAGCAAACACTGTATTGAAGTTTATAAAAGAATAAATATCAGAATACATTTAAACAAAAAGCGAGCTCAATTTAATAAAGAGTTCGCTTTTTTTATGTCAAATAGTTAATAAATTACAACACAGAAATTACCTTTTCAATTCGGCTTATGCTTTCATTTTTACCAATTAGATACATAATATCAAAAACATCTGGCCCTTTTAACGAACCAACAAGTGCTAAACGCAAAGGCATCATTACTTTTCCAAAACCTATATCGTTTTCAGTTATCCAATCTTTAATCTCTTTTTGAAGCGTTTCTACTTCAAAATCTTCAAGAGTAGATATTATCGACACTAAATGCGTCATTAAGTCTTTAGTTTCTTCCTTAAAAGCTTTTTTAGAAGCCTTTTCATCGTAACCTTTTGGAGCAACAAAGAAGAAACTACTTAAGTCCCAAAAGTCGTTTACAAAGGTTGCACGTTCTTTAATTAAGCCAACAACCATTGCTATATAATTTACATCAATATCTTTTAACTCAGAACGGTTATTTTTAAAAGCTTCAGCTAAAATAGCATTGCTTTGCTCTTGCATGTAATGGTGATTAAACCACTTTATTTTATCTGGATCAAAACGAGCTCCTGCTTTATTAACACGGTCTAAATCGAAAGCATTTATTAATTCTTCTAAATTAAAAATCTCTTGTTCTGTACCTGGATTCCATCCTAAAAAGGCTAAGAAATTAATTACAGCGTCTGCAAAATAACCTTCTTCTTTATAACCTTTAGAAACGTCTCCATCTGGAGAAGTATATTCTAGAGGAAATACTGGGAATCCTAATTTATCACCATCACGTTTACTTAATTTTCCTTTTCCTGTTGGTTTTAAAATTAAAGGTAAGTGTGCAAATTCTGGTGCTTCCCAACCAAAAGCAGTGTATAATTGCATATGTAAAGCCAAAGAGGGTAACCATTCTTCACCACGAATAACATGAGAGATTTCCATTAAATGGTCATCTACAATATTTGCTAAATGGTAAGTAGGCATGCCATCACTTTTAAACAATACTTTGTCGTCTAAAACATTAGTATCAATGGTCATATCACCACGAATAATATCCTTAAAGCGAAGCGTTTCATCCTGAGGAGACTTAAAACGAATGACATAATTATCTCCATTGTCTAATTTAGTTTTTACTTCTTCAGCAGAAAGCGATAAAGAGTTATTAAGCTCTAAACGGTTATGCCAATTGTATATAAACGTTTGTTTGTTGGCTTCGTATTCTTTTCTTTTTATATCTAAGGTTTCAGCAGAATCAAAAGCATAATAAGCATTTTCACTTTCAATAAGTTGGTCTGCATACTGTTTGTATAAATGCTTACGTTCACTTTGTCTGTAAGGTCCAAATTTTTCGTTTTTGTTGGGTCCTTCATCAAAAGGAATATTACACCAATTTAAAGAGTCGATAATGTATTGCTCTGCACCTTTAACATAACGATTTTGGTCTGTATCTTCTATGCGCAACACAAAAGTACCATTGTGTTTTTTAGCAAATAAATAGTTAAAAAGTGCTGTTCTAACACCTCCAATATGTAAAGGTCCTGTTGGACTTGGTGCGAAACGCACACGAACGTTTTTAGACATTTTATAAATTTTAATAGCGCAAAGATATATTGATAAGAGTACACAGCAAAGAAAACAGTACATTGTTTAAAGGCGCTTTTAACAGAATACTAATATTTTTTATAAAATAAAACTGTATTTTAGTGAGTTATAAAGGTAAAAACCCAAATAGAAGTTGAATAATTTTAAAAACATACAGTCTAAACTAGAACAGTTTATTAGAAAATATTACACTAATGAGTTAATTAAAGGTGTGATTCTGTTTTTTAGTATTGGTTTGTTATATCTAATTATAACACTATTAATCGAGCACTTTTTATGGCTTAACTCTACAGCAAGAACGATATTGTTTTGGTTATTTATAGTCGTTGAATTAGGACTATTTATCAAGTTTATAGCAATACCATTAACAAAACTTTTTAAGCTTCAAAAAGGAATTAATTTTGAAGAAGCGTCATTATTAATTGGGAACCACTTTCCTGAGGTTAGTGATAAATTATTGAACGTACTTCAGCTAAAAAATACAAATTCAGAGTCAGAGTTA
>NZ_JALZVX010000194.1 GCF_023299985.1 Lacinutrix sp.
TAGATGGCGTAATAAAATTAAGCACATCTGGAATACTAAATATAAAGGTAAGTAAAACAACAACTCTAAATATAGTTTTAGAAGCAAATTTATTAGGCACTGCATTTAGTAGAATTAACACTATGGTTATTGGGTAAATAAACAACAAAATCGGTAATGCAATAACTATAATTGAATGAAAATCTAACTGCCCAACCACTACTCCGAATACGCAAGCTACAATTGCAGTAATTATATAAACGGTTTGAGAATTATTAATTAGCCCTTTAAAATAATCTGCTGTTCCTGTTACAATACCTACTGCTGTTGTAAAACATGCCAAGGCTATTAGTATGCTTAAAACGGTGTTTCCAAAAGCTCCGAGCGCTTTTGTGCTAATTCCGCTCAACAAATTTGCGCGCTGCATATCGCTACTTAATGCGCTATTAATATTTATCTCTGAGCCATAAAACGCACCTACAGAAATTAATCCAGCGTATATAATAAATAATCCTAATCCTGCTATAAGTCCTGATTTTTTAATCAGGCTTTTTTTAGCTTCAAAAGAAGCGTTTGTTTTTAAATTAATTGAAATTATTATTACTGCTCCAACCACTGCTGCTCCAATAGCATCGAAGGTTTGATAACCTTCTATAATACCGTTTACAACTGGTGCTTTAAACTGAGATGGATTAGTGACCATTTGTGCAGAAAACAAACCAATACCAATAACCAAAAGCAACATAATTACTATAAATGGCGTTAAATACTTACCTATAACATTTAATATTTTAGATCTATTTAAAGTAAAAAGTAATACTAAAACAAAATAAATACTACTTGTTAATAATGGTGACGTCCCAAAATTTGGATGTATTGCAATTTCATGAGTTGCTGCTGCTGTTCTTGGTGATGGAATGGCAACTGAAATAATATAAATGAGCACGCAATAAATAAAACTAAAAATAGGTGATACTTTTTTACCGAAATCGTATAAAGTACCTTGTAGTTTTGCATGCGCATAAATACCAATTATAGGTATTACTACTGCTGTAATTATAAACCCTAAGATTACCCATAACCAATTTTCTCCAGCATTATAGCCTAAAAGTGGTGGTAACAATAAATTTCCTGCTCCAAAAAACAGAGAAAACAAAGCAAAGCTGGTGACTAATAAATTTTTAGTTTTATTCATTATATTAAAAAAATGAACTTAATTCTACTTTAGAAAAGCTCTTAATTATATATTGTGTAATATACTTTAAAATGATATTAGAAAACAAAGGCATCAACATTTTTTATACAGATTCTGGCAAAGGCCCTGTTATTGTTTTACTTCATGGCTTTCTAGAAGACCAATCAATGTGGAGCGACTTAGTACCAGAACTTACCAAAAAAAATAGAGTTATTTCTATAGATTTGTTAGGCCATGGAAAAACAGGGTGTCTAGGCTATGTTCATAAAATGGAAGATATGGCAGATGCAGTTTACTCTGTTTTAAAACATTTAAAGCTCAGAAAATACACTTTTATTGGTCACTCAATGGGTGGTTATGTGGCATTGGCCTTTGCAAAATTGTATCCTGAAAGTATTAAAGGCTTATGCTTATTGAATTCTACTTATGAAGCTGACGATGACCAAAGAAAACAATTAAGAGCTCGCGCTAACAAAATGGTACAAACCAATTACGAAAATATGGTGCGTATGAGTTTTGCCAACCTTTTTAGTGCTGAAAGCAAGTTAAAACATATTGAAGCTTATAATAATGCTTTAGAAGTTGCATTAAAAACTCCTGTTCAAGGTTATATGGCAGCAAATGAAGGTATGAGATTACGCGAGGATGCTTCGGCATTTTTTATTGAAGCGACTTTTAAAAAAGTTGTTTTATTAGGAAAAAAAGATACTATTTTAAAAAGTAAAGAGATACTTATGTTTACAAAAAAACACAATATAGAAACCCATGTTTTTTCTGAAGGACACATGAGCCATATAGAAAATAGAAAGAATTTTATTACAGAGATAGTGCATTTCGTCGAAAAAATATAACTTTTCGTCTTGTTTTTGATTTTTTTATATATGTTTAAGCCCCTATTAATCAAACCTATATATAAATTTACATTAAAATTAAACACCTATGTCTTTATATTGTACTGTTTTTGGCCATGATTTTGAAGTTTCAAAAAAAGTCACTTATCATGTTAAAGAATACAAATGTTCGCACTGCAGGAATCAATTAACTACCAACGGTAATGGCCAATTAATTAAGCTTACTCCCAAATACAAAGAAATAAATTCTATATTATCTAGAATTCATAGTAAAAGGCAGGCAAAACTTCGTAGAGAAGAACTGCAAACTGCCTATAAAATGACGTCTTAATTTTCAAAATTTTTCCAACCTTGTGCCTGCAATGGTATTTTTGTTTCTCCTCTTGTTACCAAATTAGTTCCAACACTTTCATCTGTAATATAACCTATAACGGTTAAATTAGGATTTGCTTTTATTTTTGGAAAATCCTCCTGAGAAATCGTCATCAACAACTCGTAATCCTCACCTCCATTTAATACAACTGTTGTGCTATCCATATTAAATTCTTCGCAAGTTGAAATTACCTGTGGATCAAGAGGTAATTTTTCTTCATATAAATCGCAACCTACTTTACTTGCTTTGCAGATGTGAAGAATTTCTGAAGACAAACCGTCACTTACATCAATCATAGCTGTTGGTTTTACGTCTAAATCCTTTAGCAACTTAATAATATCTTTTCTTGCTTCTGGTTTTAATTGGCGCTCCATAACATAAGTGTAAGCATATAAATCTGGTTGATTATTTGGATTCACTTTAAACACTTCCTTCTCACGTTCTAAAATTTGAAGTCCCATATAAGCGCCTCCTAAATCACCAGTTACAACCAATAAATCGTTAGGTTTTGCTCCTGCTCTATACACTACATCTTTAGTTTCAACAACACCAATAGCAGTAACAGAAATTATTAATCCAGAAGTGGATGATGTTGTATCTCCTCCAACAACATCTATATTATATATTTTTGAAGCTAATGCAATTCCTTCATATAAAGCTTCCAAAGCTTCTAAAGGAAAACGGTTAGATACAGCAATAGAAACTGTAATTTGAGTTGCTTCGGCATTCATAGCATAAACATCAGATAGGTTTACAACCACAGACTTATATCCTAAATGTTTTAAAGGTACATAACTTAAATCGAAATGTACACCTTCTACTAACATGTCTGTTGTAACTACAATTTGCTTACTTTTAATATCTAAAACAGCTGCATCATCACCAATGCTTTTTACAGTAGACTTATGGTTTATTTCAAACTGTTTTGTAAGGTGGTCTATAAGTCCAAACTCTCCTAATTCACTTAAAGGCGTACGTGCTTGATTTTTATCTTCTATCATATTGCAAAAATAAGAAGATGAATTAAAAAGTAGGTTAAAATAACTTTTAATTGTTTTTATAATGGAAACTCAATTTATACAATACACTAAATTGCAATTTAGCTTTAAGAAAACAAAGAAAACAGGCTAGGTTTGAGAGTTTTTTTATTAATTTCGTATTGCATTTTTTAAAAATTGTCTTGATGTTTAAAAATTACTTTCTAGCCTTATTAGTTTGTTTTTCGTTCCAAACTTTAACTCAAGCGCAAATTACACCTTGCGATTCTGGAATGGCAGGTATATATCCTTGTAACGATTACGATTTAATGTCTAGAATCCCAATCTCAACATTAGCAACAACTTTAGGTAATGAAGAAGGTAGTGATATTTGGGGATGGACAGATGATCTTGACGGTAAAGAATATGCTATTGTAGCTACTACTAATAGTACAGCTTTTGTAGATGTTACAGATCCTGTTAATCCAATTTTTCTTGGTCGTATAGAAACAGCAAATGGTAATACTTCTTTTTGGAGAGATGTAAAAGTATATAATAATCATGCTTTTATTGTTGCAGACATTATTGGTAATCATGGTATGCAAGTATTCGATTTAACTATACTAAGAAATGGTGTAGATCCAGATTTAACCTATGATGGCAGTCAAGTTTTAAGATATCAAGGCGATGGCGGAACTGGTGATTTAGTTATTGGTAGTTGTCACAATATTGTTATTAACGAGTCTGAAGGTATTGCCTATTTAGTAGGTTGTAGTTCTGCAAATGGAGGAGGGCCAATTTTTGTGGATATAACTAATCCTGCCAATCCAACAGTTTTAGGAGACTACACAATTGGCGGATACTCTCACGATGCACAAGTAGTTACATATAACGGACCAGACACAGATTATACTGGAAAACAAATATACATTGGAAGCAATGGCAATACAGATGAAGTTGTTATTTTAGACGTTACTGATAAAAATAATATAATTTCAATAAACCAATTTAGTTATTCTCAAATAGGCTATGCACATCAAGGTTGGTTTACTGATAACCAACGTTATTTTATACTAGGAGACGAACTTGATGAACGAAATTTTGGTAATAATACAAGAACACTTATTTTTGATTTTAATGATTTAGATGCAGATTTTTTGAATAATGCAGCTACATTAATAAATGACTATTTTGGACCAACTGCAGCAATTGATCACAATGGTTATGTAAAAGGCAATGAATTTTTTTTAGCAAATTATAGAGCTGGTTTACGCGTTTTAGATGTTTCGATTTTAACATCTACTAATAACACAAACGCCGAAATTGGTTTCTTTGATACTTTCCCACAAAGTAATAGCGATAGTTTTAATGGTGCATGGAGTGTTTACCCTTATTTTACAAGTGGAAACATAATAATTAGTGATATCGAACGTGGTTTATTTGTTGTTAGAAAAAGCGGTACTTTAAACACACCCGAATTTGAATTAACAACAAGTTTCTCTTTATCTCCAAACCCAACTACTGCTTCTTCAACTTTAAAGAGCGATAATAATATTACTATTAAAAATGTAGAAATTTATAGTATTCTTGGACAAGAAATGTTTAAAAAAGACAATATTAATACTTTGCAATTCGTTTTACCTGTTAGCGACTATTCAACTGGTGTTTACTTAGTTAAAATTAATAATTTTATAACTAAAAAACTTGTTATAAAATAAAAATGAAAAAATGAAAAGAATTACGTCATTTACAGTAATATGTTTTACTCTTATTTTTACTCTTAATAATTGTTCTAATGACGATTCTTCAGATATAGAAAACACTCCTTCTCATGCTGCTACTACAACTCAATCGCCGTGCGTAGATGGAATGGCAGGCATTTACCCATGTAATGGAATAGATTTACTATCTGCTATAAATGCCGAAACATTAGGAGGTAATGCTACTGTAAAAGGTAGTGATATCTGGGGATGGATAGACCCTATAAATGGTGACGAATATGCTCTTATTGGCTTAACAAATAGCACTGCTTTTATAGATATTACAGATCCAACAAATCCTATTTTTTTAGGTAAATTAAATACAAACACTAACTCAAGCGCTTGGAGAGATATAAAAGTATACAACAACCATGCTTTTATTATAGCAGATAGTGCAGGACCACATGGTATGCAAGTTTTCGATTTAACACATCTAAGAAACGTAGCTAACGCTCCAGAAGATTTCACTGCAGATGCTTTATACACAGATGTTGGAAGTTGCCATAATATTGTAATAAACGAAAGTGAAGCTGTAGCTTACCTAGTTGGATGTTCTTCCACTAATGGTGGTGGGCCAATTTTTATAGACATTTCTAACCCATTAAATCCTACACTTTTAGGAGACTACTCTGCAGGAGGATATTCTCATGATGCTCAAGTAATAACTTATAATGGTCCTGATACTCAATATACAGGAAAACAAATATATGTTGGTAGCAATGGTAATACCGATAAAGTTGTAATACTAGATGTTACAGATAAATCTAACGTAATACCAATTAGTGAGTTCACATATCCACAAATTGGCTATGCACATCAAGGTTGGTTTACAGAAGACCATACTTATTTTATTTTAGGAGACGAATTAGACGAACAAGGCTTTGGTTTTAACACTAAAACCTTAATTTTTAATTTTACAGATTTAGATAACCCTATCTTATCTTCATCTTATTTTGGTACAACTACTGCAATAGACCATAATGGTTATGTAAAAGGCAACGAATATTACCTAGCTAATTATAGAGCTGGACTAAGAATATTAGACATCTCAAATATTGCGGCTCCAACTAATGCCATGACAGAAACTGCTTTTTTCGATACATTCCCATCTAGCGATAGCGCAAACTGTAATGGTGTCTGGAGTGTTTACCCTTATTTCCCTAGTGGTAATATTATAATTAGTGATATAGAAGGAGGTCTTTTTATAGTTAGAAAAAGTAATTAATAATATTATAAAATGAATTATAAATCACCATTACTACTCTATTTCTTTATTTTAATAACTGTAATAAGTTGTAAAAATGACGACGATGGAGTTATAAACTCTAACACTTCTGCCTCTGGCATAGTGTCTTCTATCAAAACTTTTGGAGGTTCTAAAAACGACAGTGCTCAAGAAATTGTAAACACTAGCGATGGTGGCTACGCTATACTTGGTTTTACCCAAAGTATGGATGGTGATATTACAGACAAACAGAACGAAAGCTTCGATTTTTGGCTACTAAAATTTAATGAAGAAAATGAAATACAATGGAATAAAACCTATGGTGGAACCGAAGACGATAAAGGTCAAGACATTATTCAAACTACAGATGGTGGTTACGCTATTATAGGTTCTAGCTTAAGTAATAACGAAGATGTTTCTGGTAATAATGGCCAAAACGATTATTGGTTAGCTAAACTAGATGCAACAGGAAATATTTCATGGCAAAAATCCTTTGGTTTTCAAGGTTCCGACTTTGGAGTATCAGTTATTCAAACTAATGATTCTGGATATTTTGTTACTGGTATTTTAGATGTTACAGCATCTAATGGTGAAGGCAACACTTCAAAATCTAACAACAAACATGCAGGTGGTGATTATTGGGCAATAAAATTAGACGCTTCCGGCACAATAGAATGGAGTAAGTTTTATGGAGGATTATTTACAGATACTCCAGAAAGCGTAGTTCAAACTAACGATAATGGCTTTATTATAGTAGGAGGATCAGACAGTATGGATACAGATATTTCTAATAATATTGGTTCTTACGATTTTTGGGTAATTAAAGTGTCGTCAACTGGTGCAATAGTATGGGAAAAATCTTTTGGAGGAGATGAAATAGATCAAGCATGGTCTATAGTAAAATCTGGAGATGGTAATTTTCTAATCGCTGGAGATACTAGAAGCAACGATGTAAACGTTTCTAATAATATAGGAGCTGCAGATTTGTGGCTAATTAAAATTTCTCCTTTAGGAGAGTTAATTTGGGAAAAAACTATTGGAGGAACAAGCTTTGATGTAGCAAGAGACATTTCTGCCACTCAAGATGGAGGCTTTTTAATAGCAGGAAGTTCTAGAAGTAATGATGTAGATGTTTCAGAAAACAAAGGACAAAACGATGCTTGGGCTATAAAAGTAGATAGTAATGGAACAATAGAATGGGAAGCCTCTATTGGTGGAACAAACATAGATTTTGCCTACGGAATTACAGAATTAAATAATAAAAAAATAGTTGTAATTGGTGATACAACCAGTAACGATGAGGATATAATTGAAAATAAAGGATTCACAGATTTATTAATAATAAACATTGAGTAAAAAAGATTAAAATGAAAAAAATTTTCGCATTATTATTATTAATCACGTTAGTATATACATCTTGTAGTGAAGACAATGATGATAACTTAGTTGCTAAAAATGAAGTAAATACAAGTTTTAAATTTTCTAATAATTGGGATGGAACTGCAATTTCAAGTTCTAATTTTGAAAACACCGAATACACAAACGCAAATGGAGAAGT
>NZ_JALZVX010000195.1 GCF_023299985.1 Lacinutrix sp.
TGGGTAAATGAAGAAAAAGAAATACACTGTGATACAGTAATAATATCTACAGGTGCTTCTGCTAAATATTTAGGTTTAGATTCTGAACAGAAGTATTTAAAACTTGGTGGAGGTGTATCGGCATGTGCAGTTTGTGACGGTTTTTTCTACAGGAATCATGAAGTAGTGATTGTTGGAGCAGGAGATAGTGCTTGTGAGGAAGCACATTATCTTTCAAAATTATGTACTAAAGTGACTATGTTAGTGAGACGCGATGAGTTTAGAGCATCTAAAATTATGGCTGCAAGAGTTAAAAATACAGAAAATATAGAGATACTATTTAATACTGAAACTGAGGAGGTTCTTGGTGATGGACAAGTAGTTACTGGTGTTCGTGTAAAAAACAATCAAACAAATGAAGTGACAGATATTCCTTCAACTGGATTTTTTGTAGCTATTGGTCACAAACCAAATACAGATATCTTTAAAGGTTTCTTAGATCTTGATGAAACAGGATACATTATAAATGCAAAACCAGGAACATCTAAAACTAATATTGATGGTGTTTTTGTAAGTGGTGATGCAGCAGATCATGTCTATAGACAAGCTGTTACAGCAGCAGGAACTGGTTGTATGGCAGCTTTGGATGCAGAACGTTATTTAGCAGCTAAAGATTCTACTTTTGAGGTGAGCACACCTAGTTATAATTAAGCTAGAAATTTTAATTTGATACTTTTAAATCACAAAAACCAAAGCATTGCTTTGGTTTTTTTCTTTTCAAAAACAAAAATTACTTTCATTATATAAAAAAAATAAGTATTTTGTTGGTTCAATACTTAGTCTCAAAACTAAGCGAATTGTATCCCTTTATGAAACTTGATGATCTTTCTGAAGTCGAGCAGGCAAATTTACTCCTAAAACAGGCTTATGCTTTACGTATAAATAATATACATAAAAGTATTGCGCTAGCAGATCAAGCACTTACTATTAGTACATCTATTAAAAACAACTCGCTTTGTGGTAAAAGTTTAAATCAGTTGTCGTTGTATCACATGATTACTAGTGATTTTGAAAAATCTAACGCGTATTCTAATAGAGCTATAAAATATTTTGAATCGATAAACGATGATATAGGAATTGCAGGAGCTAAATATAACATTGGGAGTGTTTTGTATAAATCTTATGATTACCATAATGGTCTGGTTTACTTGTTAGAGGCTTTAGTTATTTATAAAAAGCATGAAGATATAGCAAACCTATCTAAGGTAGAAAAGGCAGTAGGTACAATCTACGAATATATTGGAGACCCAGATAATGCTTTTAAAACTTATAAGAGTGCTATAAAAAATGCAAGAAAAATTGATAACATTAATTTAGAATCTAACGTTTTAAATAACCTCTCTGGTTTAGTATTAAAGAAAGGCAAGAGTGGAATGGCTATGAAAATGATTACGCATTCTATTAATTTAAAGCTAAAAAGTGGAGATAGAAGAGGTTATGGTTTTGCAATTTATGGTCGCGCTAAAGTCTATATTCAAGCTAGAGATTTTAAAAAAGCAGAAACTGATTTAAATGAAGCGTTAAGTATTCATAAAGAATTCAAAGAACAGATGGGAAGCTCTATGGCGCTTAGTAAGTTAGGTAAATTGTATCTTGAAATGGGAGATCTTAATCAAGCAGAAGAAAAGTTACAGGAAAGTCTAAAACTTACTTTAAAGTATAATATATCAATGATAAAAATTAAAAACTATCATTTGTTATATCTAACCAATAAATCAGCAAATAAAACTATAGAAGCGCTACTTTTCTTAGAACATTATTTAAAAGAGAAAGAAATTACAATGACCACGCAGACCCTAAGAGTTATTGATAATTATGAATTGATTAATAAAATGAGTGCCTTAGAAAGTGAAACCTCTATTCAAAAAGAGAAACAAAAAGCAATTGATAAAAAAAATAGAGACAAAAAAAAGACTCTAAAGCAAAAACAAGATTTTTTATCTATCATGAGTCATGAAATTAGAACACCTCTAAATGCTATAACAACTATAGTCTCTTTGTTAAAGGACAGAATACAAGGAGAGGATAGAAAATTATTTGGAAGTTTACAATTTGCTTCAAACAACCTCATAACTATTGTTAACGAAATATTAGATTTTACTAAATTAGATTCTAATAAATCGGTTATTGAATACAGTAACGTAAACTTTGATGCATTATGCTCTAATATAATAAACTTATATGTTAATGCTGCAAAGCATAAAAACATAGATTTAATTTTAGATAATCGTATCTTAAAGAAACAATATTATCTAATAGACCAGCCAAAGATGGCTCAAATTTTGGGTAATTTAATTAGTAATGCTATTAAGTTTACAACTACTGGTAGCATAGTTTTTTTAACAGAATTAGTAGATAAAGACAAAACACACGATAAGATTAGGTTTAGTGTAAAGGACAGTGGTGAAGGTATTTCTAAAAAAAACATTAATATTATTTTCGATAGTTTTTCTCAAATAAAACCAATTACAACTAGAGTGCAAGGTGGAACTGGTTTAGGATTGGCTATTGTTAAAAAGTTAGTGTTACTTTATGGTGGAATTATTCAAGTAAATAGTACTTTAAATAAAGGCTCAGAATTTTATTTTACGATTAAACTAAAGAGAATAGAAAAAAAGGAAATTATTGAAATTAATAATTTTGAAGCACTTAAAAATAAGAAAGTATTAATAGCAGAAGACACGCTTTTAAATGCAGTACTAATACAAAAAGTATTGTCGAAATGGAACATTAAATCTCATCATGTAAAAGATGGTAAAGAGGCTTTAGAGGCTGCAAAGAAAAATAGATTTGATTTTATTCTTATGGATGTTCATATGCCAATAATGAATGGTTTAGAGGCTACAAGACTTATTAAAACAACTCCCAACAAAAATAAAAACACACCAGTATTTGCTGTTACAGCAGATGTTTTGACTAATAATGATAAAAAGAATTCAAAATTATTTGAAGCAATACTTTGGAAGCCCTTGGAGATTGATAAGCTTTTTTTAGCCTTATCAGGAAAAAAATAAAATAAAAATTAGAATTATTTCTTCCTTAAAACAGCTTCGTCTTCAAATTTTTTCAATTCAATTTTTGGGCTATTGTAAATGTAAGTCTCAGTAGTTCCAGAGGCTTCAATTATAAAATCTTTTGTTGCTTCTATATGTGAGTCTGCTCTCCCTTGAGCAATTAAATTACAAGTTTTAGTTGTCAATTTTTCAGCTTTTAAAGTAGAAGAGTTATCTATATTTACTGTTAATTCATCTGTATCTCCTTCAAGTCTTGCATTAGCGCGTTGCAGCATGTCTATAGAGATAGTTTTAGAATTTATTAAAGCTTCAATAGATGTATTGTCGCTTAAATCTAAAATTGTTGATTTTGAAGTAATATTTAATTCTGCTTTGGTTTTTCCTGCTCCTATGTATTGAAAATTTTCAGCCTCAACGGTTAAAAAAACTTTAGTAGATTCTTTAGTTCTTAAAATTAGGTCTTTTGCTTTAATTGTACTTAAAGCTGTAAGTTCTGCATCTTCTTTTAATTCTATAATATTTAAAGAGTCTATATATACAATAGTAATTTCCATTTTTTTACTAGAAGAAATTCTTTTATTTGTTTTAAAACTTAAACTGCCTTCAAGCACATTAAACTCTATAACGTCGTGTAAATTATCGTCTGTATCTACTTGCACAGAAGTTAATTCGCCTTGTTTTATATTAATTTTAAAATCGTCACCAATTACTAGGCGATTAAAAGCATCTATTTCTGTAATTTGAGTAGTAACGTTTCTGCTGCCTTTTATTTTTTCTGAGCTTTGCGAAAATCCAGAAAATGTTATTATTAAGGTAAGGATAAGTAAGTGTAGTTTTGTTTTCATATCTATATTCCGAGAAAGCGGAAAATCTTATAATTAATTGTTCAGTAAATATATAACAAAAACCATCCCAAACTTTTTTAAAAGTTTGGGATGGTTAAATGTTGGTTGATTTTTAATTGAATTCTTATATTACTACTTTTATAATTAATGTAATTATAAACTTGGCTATGGTTATCATAATTTTAGTTTTTTTAATATTGAAGTAAATTCAATACAAGTTGGTTATTTATTATTTTTTCTTCTTATTTGAAGTTATTTTAATTCCATCTTCGTCTATTTTTACTTCAACATTATCGGTTTTGCTTTGTACACCATCTTCGTTAATTTGAATAGAATTAGCATTAGTTGTTGCTTCAACACCATTAGAGTTTATTTTAAGTTTTGCGCCATCATTATTAATGTTTACGTCTATTTCAAAATTGTCGTCATTATTATCTTTATCAGGACAATCGTTACAAACTAACGCATTATTTTTTACTTCTAAATAGCGATCTTCCATACCATGCTCTAAAATATCGTTATAGCGATAGGAGTCGTTACTATGGTAGTTATAAGTGTTTTTATCTGCAATTAAAAAACTACCTTCTGGTAAATACAGAGTCACTTCAACTCTTTGATCTCTTTGTTTACTATTATTAGGGATTAAAAAGTGATTATCCAATTTAAGTAATTTACCTTCTAAGGTGTAGTTGTAATTAATATTATCTGCTCTATCTCTAGCCGTATTATAGTTATTACCTCTAGCACTACGTACAGTTCTTATTTTTGCAACACTATCTTTAGTAGACTTTATTATTAAGCGAATACCTTGAGAGTAAATTACTTTATCACCATTTTCTGCAAATCCAGTTTCATAATTATCAAAACGTCTTTTAAAGTTCTCTGCATAATAATCGTTTGCATGCATTAATAGTGTTAAAGTATCATTAGCTTTTATATTAAAAAGTTGTTCGGTTTTAACAACTTGTGCCTTCTCTTTGTAAGATAAGCCTTGTCTAACACCAATAATGGATAAACCTATAATGGATAATATCCATATACCTAGTAAAGTGAATTTTGCAACATTACCTATAGATTTTAAATTAGTAACTAGAATTTTAAGCCCTAAATAAAAGAGTAAAAGAAAAGGTATTACTAAAGCAAAAAAGCCAAGTAAAGCTACAATCCAATAAGGAGTACCAGTTGTATTTGCTAATTCTAGAAAGTCTGGACTAATATTAACTGCTTCATGATTTCCAAAAGAAGTAATAAATAATGCTACTGATATAGCAATTGCTCCTACAGCACCTGTAAACATTAGAATTAGCCCAATAAATTTTGCGAACATTTTTAAAATAAACATAAAAATATTAGCAATAGTATCGAAAAACGTTTGTGAGCTTGACTTTATTCTATTAGTCTGTTTATTAACATCTATATTTTTTACCGAGTTTGAAATGCTATCGCTTGCATTTTCAAAGCCTTCTTTTAGTTTATCTCCTGCTTTAATAATATTTGGTCCTACGCTTTCTGAAACACTATCAAACCCATCACGAATTTTTTTTTCGATGTTAGTAATCGTCACATTTTCTCCAGTCATTAATATTTTTTCTGAAGTTGTTTTGGCTTCTGGAACCAGTATCCAAAGTAGAATGTAAATTAATACTCCAGTACCAAAACCAAGTATTAATATTAACCACATAATTCTAATCCAAATAGCATCTATACCAAAGTAGTGAGACAATCCAGACGATACACCACCTACATAAGAGGTTTCTGTGTCTCTAAAAAGTTTTTTAGATCTGCCTTTAGTGTAGTTTATTTGTTGTGGTTCGTCTTCAAATATTTCATCGTCCACAAGGTAGTCTTCTGGTTGACCCATAATGGTAATAATGGCTTCAACTTCTTTATTTCCAATAACTTGTTTATCGTTTAATATACGTTCTGTAAATAATTCTGCAATACGTGCCTCTATATCTGCAATTATTTCAGATCGACCTTGAGAGTCTGTAAATGAACGTTTTATAGACTCAAGATAGCGCTGTAACTTAAGGTATGCATCTTCATCTATATGAAAAAATATACCTGCTAAATTTATGTTTACTGTCTTATTCATTTTTTTGTTGTTTTTGAGGGTGTTACAATATTAACTGCGGCTTGTAATTCGTCCCAAGTGGTGGTTAGTTCTTTTAAAAATAATTGTCCGGTTTCTGTTAGCCCATAATATTTTCTTGGTGGTCCAGAGGTGCTTTCTTCCCAACGATAACTTAGAAGTCCTGCGTTTTTAAGTCGTGTAAGTAATGGATAAATTGTACCTTCTACTACAAGCAATTTGGCGTCTTTTAATGTGCCCAAAATTTCGGCAACGTAAGCATCCTTATCTTTTAAAACAGATAAAATACAATACTCTAAAACACCTTTGCGCATTTGTGCTTTTGTGTTTTCTATCTTCATGTTGTCATGCGATTTAATGTTGTTAAACTGTTCATTTTTTGATTGATTTATTGATGAATTTTTTTATAAATAATATTGATTTATGTATACTAAAGCAATAATGTTTATGCTTATCAAAAGAAAAGTGATTAAGTTAAATTTCCATGATATTTTTTGTTTTCTGCTTGTTTTAATTAGTAACCCTATTAAAAAGACGCTAACTATAATTGGTAATGTCATTTTTCCAATACCTAACCATTCGCTTACTCTAGCTTCATCATTAGCCATTATAGTAGCACTTATTACTGCAGCAAAAGAGCGCATTAGTGCAGTAACAAATAAAAATGGATACCAATTTAATTTTGTGCTTTTATTAATGATTATAAAAAATAATATTGCTTGTGCTATTGTAAATAATGGACCTGCAGCACTTACTAGTTGGTTTTCCCATTCATTACTATAGTTTCCGCCATTTGCTATGTTAGCAGAGTTTAAATTCATCCACATATCATAGCCCAAAATCTCTCCCATAATAAAATGAGCGCCTTCGTGAAAAAAGAAAGTTAGTAATACAGCTATATTACAAATAGCAGTGTATTTTAGGTTGATTTTATATTTAGTTTGGTTGTTCATTAGTTTTTTATATTATTTTAAAAACGTAATAGTAAATGGATAATCGTAAATTTCTCCATTTCTAGCTTTTAAACTTGCTTTAACTATAAAAACAATTTCAAGAATAAAACCAACTACAGCTAAAAAGCCTATTGAACCTCCAATGTAAAATAGAGGTGAAACTTTGTTTATATTAAAACGAATATTATCGAAAAAATTAAAATCTATAAAATCGAAACTATTAAATATACTGAAGGCAAAAAACGGTATTGTTATTAGCCCAATAATTAAAGAATAGATTAAAATACTTATTTGAAAATTTAGTACTTGCTTTCCATTTTTATCTATAAATTGAGATTTATCTTTATTTATTATCCATAATACTAATGGCCCTAAAAAATTTCCAAAAGGAACAATAAACCTTGAAAAGGTAGATAAATGTATAAAAGTGGCAATATTGGTGTGGTTTTTTTCGTGCATATTAAAAGTATATAATAGTTGCTTATACAAATATATGTCTTTAAAAAGGTAGTATGTTACGCATAGTACTAAAAATTAACATATTTTTAACATATTGAAGTATGGATTATTTTCAATAATTTTGAGAAAATCATAAAATAAAATGAAGCTAACACCAAGTAACATAAATACTTTTAACTTTTTTAAACTTCCTGCTGTGTTCTTTACTGGAGTACGTGTAAAAAGCATAGACAATACTTCTTGCACTGTTAGTGTAAAACACCGTTGGATAAATCAAAATCCATTTAAATCTATGTTTTGGGCTGTGCAAGGTATGGCTGCAGAATTAGCAACAGGCGCTTTAGTACTTGGTAAAATTAGAAATTCTGGCAAGAAAGTATCTATGTTAGTGACTAATAATAACGCAAGCTTTACTAAAAAAGCAACTGGACGTATTATGTTTGCATGTAAAGATGGACATTTAATAGATAAAGCTTTAAGTAAATCTATAGACACAGGAGAAGGTCAAACTTTTTGGATGCAAGCTTTGGGTACAAATAAAGAAGGAGTAGTAGTGTCTACTTTTAATTTTGAATGGTCTGTTAGAGTAAAAAGTTAGAATAATTGTAATGTTTTTATTTAAAGAAGACTATTTATAAAATTTTAACTTCTTAAGTCTAATTTTACTTTTTAACGTTAAATTAGTCATAGTTTTATTAGATTTTGGTCTATTTTTAGATAAAGATAATAGGTCTTAAAACTGTTAATTGTGAATATTTTAACTGTTAAATAATTAATAAATTGATCTTTAGGTTTGTTTTTTTATTATATTTAGTAGAAATTAAAAACCATTAGCCTATAAATAAAAGTTACTTTTTTAACCAAACTTAAAATACATATTATGTCAAGAGCAATGTTCGAGTACACTAAAACCATACTCAATAAAGTTAGTTTTGATGTCAATTTGTTTTGTAAAGAAGTAGAAAAAGCACTTCAACGACTATTACCTTACGAAATTGAAGAAATTAAAATTTATATAGAATCTTTAGTAAATAAAAATCCAGACTTAAATAAATGTTTAATTTATTTAAAAGCATAAATTAAAAGCGACTTTAAAGTCGCT
>NZ_JALZVX010000196.1 GCF_023299985.1 Lacinutrix sp.
TCTGCATCATAGCTTACTGTTGTAGCTCCTGCATCTAATTCATGAATTTTAGAATGTATTTTTACAAATTTTGAACCATTTTTCTCAACTATTACGCTTCCATCGTCATTATGATGAAATTCTGAAGACATAAAAGTTGCTAATCCATTACTAGACCATAAAATTACAGGTAAAGGAAAACCAACATGCTTACGCTCTCCTTCATCGCTTGTATAAGAGAATAATGAAAAATCGTGAGAATCTTGAATGTGGTGAAGAATATAATCTTCAACCTCCTTTTTTGTATCTACTTGACCACCATCAGACTTACCGTCATTAATAGGAGTATCTGCCATTGCAAAAGAACTTGCAAAGAGCATTGCGATAAGGACGAAAAATTTAAAAGTTTGTTTAGCTACCTTCATTGTTAAAAAAATCAAAAAAACTGTGTTTTTAAATTCCGTGCAAAGGTATGCAATTATTTGAAAATAAAATTAATTTTTTTCTAATAACTTTTTATGCTATTTCTTGTTTAAAACCTTAACAATAAAATAGACTTCTAAAAACAAAAAAAGAAACAGTGGAATTAAGAGATTTAAGCTCTCTATTTTGGTTAATTTTTCAGTTTGAAAAAGGATACTTTTAAAAGTTATTCCAAAAAACATAAACTTATTAATAAGAGTAAAAATATAAATAAAGCCTAGTTGTGCAGACCATCTTTCAGAATTAGAAAGTAGTACAATAACAGTACTAATTAAAAACGATACAACGCAATGAAATACGTAAATATTTAGTAAAGAGAATTTTAATTCTATTTCACTACTGTATAAAATGTAAGAATGTAAAGAAAAAGCAATTCCTAATAAAACTATAAAAGAGAGTAAATAGGCGGTGATTTTTTTAATCATTGTCTTTAGACATTTTTAAAACTTGGCTAATGACTAAATATATAGCAGTAAAAACAGCAAGTAGCGTAATTATATTTTCCCAATAAAAGGTTTGGTATTTTACATCTAACCATTTGCCTAGTAAATTACCCAACCAAATAGTGCCTCCCATTTGAAAAGCAACTGATGTAAACCTTAGGTAAGGACTAGGCTGTTTTTTTTGCTTTTTTGTCACCTTTAATATCTTTAACTGAAGATTTCATAACGCAAGACACGTTAAATGTAGCTCCAGGTTCTACAGATAGTTTTTCTGTTATTACATCACCTTCAATGTGAGCAGAGGCTTTTAAGGTTAGTGTACCTGTAAGCTTTAATTTCCCTGTAAGTTTCCCTTCAAAATAGGCGTTATTACTTTCTAAAGAGCCTTTTATTTCTCCTGTTTTGCCAACTACAACTTTTCCTGGTGTTATAACATCTCCTTCTATAATACCATCTATTCTTATGTCGCCTTCACTAGAAAACGTACCAACTATTTTAGTGCCTTTGGCTACTATATTTTGAATTGATGAACTTTCGTTTAGTTTGCCTTTTTTATTATCAGAAAACATTGCTATTAATTTTAAAGATTGTGAAAATTTATTGATTTGCAGTATAGGCTTCTAAGTTTTTATGTATTTGAAGCGTTCTATAATTATTAGTTGAAATTCCAAAAAACGGACGTTCAATTTTATATTTTAATTCTGAAGGAAATAGAGCTGTAAAACCTTTTGCTGTTTCTATACTTCTTAATCCGTGTACAACTATAAATGTTTGATATTTACTGTAAACATCTATAGATGTTGACATATTATTGTATTCTGCTTTACTTATTGTTTCGTCTAAGGTTTTCTTAAAAACTTCTATTTCTATTTTAGCATTACTTGAAAATTGATATACTACTTTACATTTTGTAGCGCTAATATCGTCTTCAAATTCTGATTTTTCTAATCCTTTTATAGACGTGTTTAAAATAGATTGTGCTTGTACACCTTCTTCTGTATTGGCATAATTTACGGCAACATTATTTATGGCTTTTTTATAGGCATCGAATCCTTCTAATCGTCCTTTTGCAAAGGCTTTTAATAATTCGAATTTTGGTACAATGGCATCACCTTCGAGCGCTACAATATATTTTTCGCATTTTACAATAACTGCCTCGAATTCTTGTGCTTCAAATTGCTTGTAAGTGTCTTCGTAAATGCTTTCTGGACTGCTTTCGTCTTTTGCTAAAGCTACTTCTGGATTACTTAAAATTTGTGCATAACGAGAGTCTGGATATTTAGAAATTATTTCATTTTTAAGAATCTCTACTTCTGCAGTTCTACCTTGAATTTCATACATCTTTAATAAATTGTATTTAGAAGGTAGAATTAAACGTTCTTCTGGATTGTTTTCTAATAAATCTGTAAATTTAATTTTTGCTAGGTCGTATTCTTTAAATTTCTCCTTGTATATTAATCCCAATTGATAATAAGCAAAATTGCGGGCTTTAGAAATACTATCGATTGCTTTTTTTTCTGAAGGAATTTGTGCTAAATAAAATGCAGAATCTAACAGTTCATCTTCTTCCGCATTTGCAATAGCTGTGCTAGAATTATTTTCTATTTGATTTACTTTTTTACCACTTGACCACCTCCAATTATCTTGATTTTCTCTTTCTCCCCAAATACGCTGAAACTCATTTTTACCATAAGCAACCGTTTGGTCGTTATAAAAATAAAATGTTGAAGCTCCTGGATTTCCTCCTTTAGGTTTAAATGCTCCACTTTGTTGTCCTGCACTGTTTTGTGCTAGTCCTGCTTTTTGTGTTTCTATGGCTAGACGTTGGGCTTCTTTTTCTTTTTCAAGCTTTAATTTGGCTATATAGTTTTCGAAAAAAAGTTTTCTGTCTGGTACATTCATGTTAACTAAACGTAGAATACTATCGTTTACTTCGGCTACTCCTTCATAATAAATAACATCGTCTAGATTTTCTCTTTTTCTTTTAATGGTTCTAAATGGTTTACTGTTTTCTACCATTTTAGTCATTGTACTATCGTAATATGCTCCAGCTACTCTGTAGTTGTTAGTATCAAAACTCATATCACCAAGCATCTCGTAGTTTCTTGCCATTAAAATTTTGTCTGGAGAATTGGTTCTAATCGATTTGTTGTAATAAGCAATACCCAAAGAATCTGAGTTTTGGTTTACGTGATACGTTGCCAATTGATGGTAAATTTGATCTAAGAATGGTCTATTCTCTCTCTCTTCTTCCAATCTTGTTAAAAGAGCACTAAACTCCAGTTTATTTCCTTTATCGTAATCGAAATTTTTAGCTTTTTCTATGTAAGCACTTATTAGGTATTTACGTGGAATTTTTCGGTTTAAATCAATTACTCTGTCAAATGCTATGTTTGCACTGTCTTTGTCTTGTAATGCATTGTATAACTGACCTTGAATAAAATAATATCGACCTTCTTCAAATGGTATTTTTGTAGATTCTGCAGCAATTAAAATTTGTGTTAATGCGCTGTCTAAAGATTTTGTATTAATATAAGCCTGAGCCATAGTAGAAGTAGCGTCTGCTAAATCCTGACCTTCTAATTCTTCTTGTTCTAAAAGTGTTTTAATATTTGTTATAGCCAGCTCATCGTTATCCAAACGCATATTGGTTTTTTCTCTCCAAATTCGTGCTTGTCTAATATTACTACTTGCTGGATATTTGTATAAAATGTAGTTGAAAGCTTCTAAAGCTGGCACAAAACGCTGATCGAAATAACGCGATTTCCCTAATAATAAATACGCTTCGTCTATTTGTGGATTATGTTCTTTACCTTGAATATTCATGCCATGTTTTTGTATGGCTTTTACTGCTTTGTCTTCTGCTCTGGTAAAATTTTCGTTTTTAGACTGACCAGGTAATACAATTTCGTCTTGAATTTGCATACGCTCTACTGGTAAAACATCCCAATAGTTGTCTTGATAAGCTTGGTTTAAAGTTTCTCTGCCTTTTTCTAAAGCAATATTACCATTATATAAAACATTATATTCTGTGGTTACAGCATGGAAATTCCTGTTAATAAAAGTGTCTTTTTTACGTGAGCAACTTGTTATTACCAATGCAGAAACTGCTATAAGTAGGATTGATTTTTTTACTATTTTCAACGGTGTTGTATTTTAGTCTAATTAGATAACTTTAAAGTTAAACGATTATTGTTAGCTATTAGATAAGCACGTAAAAATAAGCAACTTTTTTGGATTTACTAAATATTGGCAATAATCCTACTTTAAAATTAAACCTCTGCCACTCCAGAAAAATGCGCTTCCAACTCTTTTAAAGTTGCTTCGCTTGTGGCTAAATCTTTTATTACTTCACCTTTTTCTAAAACCACAATACGCTCGCAAACGTCTGTAACATGCATTAAATCGTGACTTGACACTAAAACAGTAACACCTTTGGTTTGTGCTAAATCTTTAATAATACCTTTTAATCTAATTTGTGTTGTTGGATCTAAATTTGCAAAAGGCTCATCGAGAATAATAACTTCTGGGTTACCAATAAGTGCTGCTACAATGCCTGCTTTCTTTTGGTTTCCTTTGCTTAAATCTCTTAGGTATTTTTTCTTATTTAAAATTTCATCATGGAAAAAGTCTTCGAATTGAGCCAAAAGTGCATCAACTTGCTCTTTATTTTGTCCACGAAGTTCTCCAATAAAATAGAAGTATTCTTCGGGAGTTAGGTAGCCAATTAAAAATGTTTCATCTATAAAAGCTGAAGTAAATGGTTTCCAGTCTTCACTTTCACTAACTAATACATTATTATTTTTTATATGTCCAGTTGTTGGTTGTATAAGGTCTAATAATAAACTAAAATAGGTTGTTTTTCCTGCACCATTATTGCCTACTAGACCAAAACTTTGTCCTTTTGGTATGTCTAGATTTTCTATATTTAAAACGGTAACATCGTTATACGTTTTAGAAAGGTTTGATGTTGTTATCATAATTTTTTAGTTCTTTTGTTTGTATGCAGCTAAGGTTTTATACTTTTCTGCTTTGTAAATTTTTTCTATTATACCGAAGACTTTATTCTTAAATAAAAATCCAAATACGCCTGAAACTGCTACTAAAATAAAGCCTAATACTTCGCCATGAGCAAAGTGACCTATTGCATAAATTACCACTGGTAAAATCAATTTAGGCATGGTTAATAAAAGTGTTTTTAAATTGAATGCTTTTTTATCTCCAAAAGCCTTTTTGTTAGACGATAAGTCTATTGGTGTTTTAATATATGCGCCTCCCCAAAGTACTACGTGAGAATTTACACCTATGTTATAAATTGCTCCAACTACTACTGCTGCATATGCTTGCCATCCAAAATATAAATAAAATGAAGCTAAAACTGTAGATATTATAGTTGCTATTACCATTAAATACCATTTGGATTCTAAATATTCTTTATAGCGAATGTTCTGGCTCATCATTAATGGATAGTAGGCACTGTCCCAGCTTGGTACAAATTGCCCAAAACTAAATAGAAAACCTCCAGAGACAAAAATACCTGCGAAAATGCGCCAAAAAGGACCATCGTAAGCCTCTACAAATCCTGTAAAAAATAGTAGTCCGTAGAATATAAACAGCACACTCATAAACACAGTAGTCTTAGAGCGTTTATTTCTTTTTATTAGTTTAATATCGTTTTTAAGGAATGTTGAAACGCTTCCAAAACGATTTAACCATGTCATGTTATCAGTTTCTGCTATGTTTACTTTTTTAGCCAATCCTGCATCTAAATAGAAGTTTTTTCTAAAATAACTAAAGGCCATTTTATACAAAACAAAAGCAGAAATTATTGGAATAATTGCCAAATATGGTTGATTATAAAAGGCTTGAAAAATGGGTTGTGTAAATTGAGTGATATCGAAAACATCGTAATAGTATAAAGCACCAAGTGCAATTAAAACTCCAATAACCGAGTAGAAAACAGCATCTTTATTGTTTACAAAAATATTTATAAAGTTATTACAATAAAACAATCCTAAAATGGCTAAATGCCAACCTATAACTCCTAAAGGATTGTAACCTTTAATGATTAATACTATTGAAAATGGAATAAAAAAGAAAGCATGTAGGATATTAAAAAACGAAATTATTGTTTTATTAATACCAAAATTTACTACTTGGTCCTTTTTTAAAGGCAAATATAATAGTGGTTTAATATTTACAATAGGCATTTTTTGAAGAAAATAACGCATTGCTAGATCTCCAACTAAATAGAAAATTAGAAATTTATTAATGACCACTAATGGATCTTGTTTCATTTTTTCTTCAATAATGAAATAGCTTCCTGCTCCTAAAGCAGCAAAGATTGCAATAAAGTATAATGCACCAAAAATCATTAAAATTTTAAGTGCTAAGTTTACCTTAAAAGAAGCTGATCTAAAAAAGGATTTCCATTCTAAGCTAATAAAATGTTTAATCATAGTATTTGGTTTGGTTTAAAGGTTAGTATCCATAGTAACCTTTTTGTTACAAAGAAAATTCTGGATAGGTTTCGTTTATTAGTTTATCGGCTTTGTTTGGAAGTAATTCTAGGCTTATATAGTTTATTAAAACTAGAAATGTAAATAGAAAAGAAAAACCAACAATAGCAAAAGTACTGCTTGAAAATTTTTCTGAAAGACTAAAAACTGGATGAATTTGAGATAAAAATATAAACATTGTTCCACCTGCCTGTTTAAAAATCATCTCTTCTAAAATCCACTTTTTATTAGATTTTACTTTTCTACGTTTAAAAACCTTATTTAATTGATAACTTTTAACACTACACCAAACACCTATTAAAACATAAAAAACTACCGCAAAATAATTGGCATAACTAGTTGTAAATGATATGTAAAACATTAAAAATAATGTAATTGTTAGCGTAATTTGTGGTAAAGCAAACCATTTTTTAAGTTCAGTCCATAAATAACGCATGTAACGTTTATTCATCGCTTTTTGCTTTTGTTCTATTGGTTCCATAAAACCAAAAATACCAAACTTTTTAAAAGCTTTTGTTTTTGCATCTTCAAAAGAGAGTTTTGGTTCTTTTTGCCACATTACTTCTATATCGTTTGCTAAGTGATCGACGAGTTCGGTTTGTAAATCGTAGTATTCTACAAAGTGGTTTTTTGTAAAAGTGTATAGGTCTTGTATTTGAGAATTGTTTAGTTTCATTTTTAAATTATACAACCGATTTATACTTTAATATATAGCCTCTAATTACTTTGCATGTTACTTTTACAAAAACATAAATAAGTACAATACAAGTAGTAAAAGCTACAGAAATAATAATATTATCAATCCCTTCTGTTATTTTGGGTCTTACTACAATAGAGATTAAGTGAATTATTTGAAATAAGATTCCAAAAAGGAAAGCTAGACGTTCTACTCCAGAAAACCTATCGAGATTAAGAATTTTAGAACTAAGAAAATAAATAATTACTAATGGTATCATTGAAAATAATGGAATAGTAAATATGTTTTTAATTATACTTGCATTAAGTTCACCAAGTGTGTAATATGATAAGATAGCAATA
>NZ_JALZVX010000197.1 GCF_023299985.1 Lacinutrix sp.
TTTTTCGCTGTTGCGAGCGCAAATATAATCTGTTTTTTAGATACTGCAAAACAATTTTTAATTTTTTAATTAAAAATTGCTTTAAAAATATCATTTCCGTTGGCAAATAGCACCAACGCTATTAAAATAAAGAAGCCTACAGTTTGTGCATACTCCATAAATTTATCGCTTGGTTTACGTCCAGAGATCATTTCGTATAGCAAAAACATAACGTGACCACCATCTAAAGCAGGAATTGGTAATAAGTTAAGCACACCTAACATTATAGAAAGGAATGCTACAGTTTTCCAAAAAGTTTGAGGATCCCAAAAATCTGGAAAAACATTTAATATGGCATAAAAACCGCCAACACCTTTATAAGCTCCAGTTTTAACATCACCTATTACTTTTAGTTGCCCAAAGTACTTACCCATTTGGGTAGTAAATTTATTATAACCTGCTCCAAAGCTTTCTCCAAAAGAGTACTTTTTAGTTATCATTTTATAATAACCTAGTTTTTCCATTGTTTTTGGACCAGCACCACCATAAGGCACTATAACTAATTTAGCATCATTATCAACTTTTAGTTTTTCAGTAATTATTTCATCGCCTCTTAATAAAGTAACACCAACCTCTTGTCCTTTAAAATCATTTAAAATAGAACCTATCTGATCCATATATTTTAAATCTCTACCTCCTATAGTTCTTATAATATCTTTATCTTTAATATTGGCAGATTTGTTTAAAGAAGAATCTGGCACACTACTTACTACAAACGGATAACGCATACCAAAAAAGCCTCCTCTACCTTTACTGCTTGACAATTGTCCTAAAAAATCTTCAGGCAAAGTAATGGTTTGCTCTACGCCATCTCTTATAAAAGTAACCGTTTCTGCTCCAATAATATTGCCTGTAATGTCAGACACATATTTTACATCATAATCTCCAACCTTAGTAACATTATCGCCAGTTTTAAACCCAATATCAAGAAGTAATGGGTGTTCAACTACATAACCGTCTTGAATAGTTGCAGCATCTTTAAATCGATCTCCATAAACAAAAGACAAGAAAAAATAAATAACGTAAGCCAGTATAAAGTTTACAATAACACCACCAAGCATAATAATTAAACGCTGCCAAGTTGGTTTAGACCTAAACTCCCAAGATTTAGGCTCTTCTGCCATAGCTTCGGTATCCATACTTTCGTCAATCATTCCAGAAATCTTGACGTAACCACCAAGTGGTAACCAACCAATTCCATATACTGTTTCTCCTATTTTTTTCTTGAAAAGTGAAAACTTAACATCAAAAAACAAGTAGAATTTCTCTACTCTGGTTCCAAATAATTTTGCTGGTATAAAATGACCAAGCTCGTGAAGTATGATTAATAGTGAAAGACCCAGTAAAAACTGAGATATTTGTATAATAATTCCCATGTATTCTATCTATTCATTTTTATAACGCCCAAAAGTAAGTATTTAGACTTAGTTTAAAAAGCTATTGTATAAATGCTTTTATGATTTAACAGCAATTTATGAGCCATAAAAATGGTTTAACAAGTGTTTGCGTTGTATTTTTGTAAAGCAAAACTTAAATTTTATTTTATGCTTTCTTTTTTTAAAGATTACAAAAAATTTGCTATTGGATTTTTTATTCTTTCAGTAATTATAATCTCAATAATTTATTCTGTTTTAAATGTTGAAAAACCCTTACCAGTATATCAACCTGCTAACTTTGAACCTAAATTAGTAGATAGTACAATTCAGCACGTTAAAAAATACCATACTGTTCCAGATTTTAATTTAATTAACCAAAACGGAAAGACGATAACACAAGATGATTACGAAGATAAAATTTACATTGCCGATTTCTTTTTTACCACTTGCCAAAGTATTTGTCCAATTATGACAGATAATATGGTGTATATACAAGAGCAAATTTTAAATGATGATGATGTTATGTTATTGTCGCACTCTGTTACTCCAGAGATTGATAGCGTTGCACAGCTTAAACGTTATGCTATTAAAAAAGGTGTTAATGATACTAAGTGGAATTTAGTTACTGGAGATCGTAAGCAAATTTACGATTTGGCACGAAAATCTTATCTAGTTGTGGAAGACGATATTTCATCCGATTATGGAATGATTCACACTGAAAACTTTGCGTTAATAGATAAAAAGAAACAAATTCGAGGTGTTTATAATGGGATTAGTAAATCTGGAATAGATTCGCTTCTTAGAGATCTTAAAACGTTAAAAAAAGAATACAAACAATAGTTTTTCACTTACAATTTTTTAACCTTATATTTTTCTCTTACTTTTGCTTCTTTAAAATCAATCTAAATAAGCTTGCAGCATACAATAGCACATTTAAAACGCGGTGAAAAAGGAATAATTACTGATGTTTCTTCAGTGTTAATTCCATTAAAACTCCTAGAAATGGGTTGCCTTCCAGGTAATTTTGTAGAGTTGGTACAAGTTGCTCCTTTTTCAGATCCAATGTATCTTAATATTAACGGAAGTTATTTAGCGATTAGAAAAGAAACAGCTATTCATATTTTAATTGATAAAATAGATGAGTAAGCAAATAAATGTTGCCTTAATAGGAAATCCCAATACAGGAAAAACCTCAGTTTTTAATGCACTTACAGGCTTAAACCAACAAGTAGGTAATTATCCTGGTATTACTGTTGAGAAAAAAGAAGGCATTTGCAAATTACCGCGAGGCGTTAAAGCACATATTATAGATTTACCTGGAACCTACAGTTTAAATGCTTCTTCTCTTGATGAAAACGTAGTTATAGAATTACTTTTAAACCGAAACGATAAAGATTTTCCAGATGTTGCTGTTGTTGTGAGTGATGTTGAAAATCTAAAACGTAACCTTCTACTTTTTACACAAATTAAAGATCTTGAAATCCCTTGTTTACTTGTTGTAAATATGGCAGATCGCATGCGAAGAAAGGGTATTACATTAGATCTAGAATACTTAGAGCAGCAATTAGAGACAAGAATAGCTGTTATTAGCACACGTAAAAACGAAGGAATAGACAACCTAAAACACCAAATTAGCAATTATAAAGAATTATCTACTAAGGCTTGTTTAAGTGCTTCAGAAATTGATGCAGAGTATTTTAATAGGCTTCGCAAAGCGTTTCCTAATCAATTATTATATAAGCTTTGGTTAGTGATTACACAAGATGTTAACTTTGGAAAAACAGAAAGGAAAGAACTAGATGCTATAGCAAGTTTTAAAACAAAATCTAAAAGCGATTTAAAACGACTGCAACAAAAAGAAACTATTAAGCGCTATCAATTTATTAATGAAGTTCTAAAAAAAGGACAAACAATAGACGCGTCTCAAGCTACAGATGTACGTGCAAAGTTAGACCGTATTCTCACACATAAAATTTGGGGTTATGTTATTTTCTTTCTTATTTTATTAACGATTTTTCAAGCTATTTACGATTGGTCAAGCATTCCAATGGAATGGATAGATTCTTCTTTTGCATCATTAAGTAATTGGATAAAAGCGACTTTTCCAGGTGGTGGAAAAGTAACCGATTTAGTTGCTGAAGGTATTGTTTCCGGATTAGGTGGTATTGTTATTTTTATACCACAAATTGCCTTTTTATTTCTATTTATTGCCATTTTAGAAGAAAGTGGTTACATGAGTCGTGTTGTCTTTTTAATGGATCGTGTTATGCGTCGTTTTGGGTTAAGCGGAAAAAGTATTGTACCATTAATTTCTGGAACTGCTTGTGCTATTCCTGCGATAATGGCAACCCGTAATATTGAAAGCTGGAAAGAGCGTTTAATCACCATTTTGGTTACACCTTTTACCACCTGTTCTGCACGATTACCTGTCTATTTAATTATTATTTCTTTGGTTATTCCAGAAGGTCGAATATTAGGTTTAAGCTATCAAGCATTAACATTAATGTTATTATATTTAATAGGTTTTGGAGCTGCAGTAGGTTCTGCTTGGACATTAAATAAAATTCTAAAAATTAAAAGTAAAACCTTTTTTGTGGTAGAAATGCCCAACTATAAAGTACCGCTTTTAAAAAATGTTGCGCTTACTGTTTTAGAAAAAACAAAAGCCTTTATTTTTGGTGCAGGAAAAATAATTTTAGCAATTTCTATAGTGCTATGGGTATTAGCTTCTTATGGGCCTGGAGACCAGTTTAATAATGCAGAAAATATTATTATTAAGGAATATGCCTCTCAAAATTTAAGTGAAGATGATTTGCAACACAAAATTGCATCACACAAACTAGAACATTCTTTTATAGGCATTGCAGGTCATGCTATAGAGCCTGCTATTAGACCTTTAGGTTACGACTGGAAAATTGGCATAGCAATAGTAAGTTCTTTCGCTGCTAGAGAAGTATTTGTTAGTACTTTAGCAACTATTTATAGTGTAGGAAGTGATGACGAAAACACCATAAAAAATAGAATGGCAGGCGAGGTAAATCCAATTTTAGGCGGTCCATTATTTAATTTTGCCTCTGGGATTTCTTTACTATTATTCTATGCTTTCGCAATGCAATGTGTTAGTACGTTGGCTATTGTAAAAAAAGAGACTAATAGTTGGAAATGGCCAGTTTATCAATTTGTAATAATGACAGCCATTGCCTATTTAGCAGGTTTAATAGCCTATCAATTCTTGAAATAAATGAGCACAATACTTCAAAATATAGTCGTATTTATAATCTTGGGTTTCGCAGTGCTATTTTTAGTTAAAAAGAGCTTCTGGAAAAAGAAATCTAAAAAATCTTGTGGCACAGACGACTGTGGTTGCAATTAAATCTCTATATAAAGAGAACTCAAGAGATTAAAGCAATACAGATTACTCTCTAATATCTAACTGAATATAATAATCTTCAGCTTTAATTTTATTTCTATATTCTGGGTAAGGTGCAATGTTAAATCCCGAAATATTGAGTCCTTCCGAAGCAAACAAATTGCCAAGTGAATTTTGTAATTTTGCAGTTGGAGAAAATACAACGCGCTTTTGTTCTAATCGCTTTCCATTTTTAAAAATATCAATTAATACAACTGCCTCACCAGCCCAAATACATTGTGCACCTTTTGGACAACGCGAATCGCTCTCTACAGCAACAAACTTAAATTCTAAATCCTCAACTGTAATAGCTTTACCATACATTAATTTTGAAATAATTTTGGGTGCCTTAGCTTTAACTTTTGTTGAGTCAGAATCTTGAGAAAACCCTGAGCACGTTATTAAAAAAGCAAAAACAAATAGTATATTTTTCATATTAAAATGTATTAGATTATAAATATAACTTAAATCGTGCCAAACATAACAAAATTTAATAATTTCAGTTATATTTGAAAAATATTTAAGTAAGCTTAAAAAAATATTTAAGATGTCTGTAGCAATAGAAAATTTTGTAAAAGCTATTTATAAAAACAATAGTAACGATGTAAAAAACACCAAGCCTGGTAATATTGCTAAGCTTCTTGGTATTAGTAATGCTGCAGCTACAGATATGGCTAAAAATTTAGCTAATAAAAATTTGTTAAACTACGAAAAATACAAGGCTTTAGAGTTAACGAAGGCTGGTGAAAAATTAGCCTTAAATGTTATTAGAAAACATAGATTATGGGAAGCTTTTTTACACAAAACTTTCGATATGTCTTTACATGAAATACATCGCGAAGCTGAATTTTTAGAACATGAAACTTCAAATTTTTTAGCTAATAAAATTAGTACCTATTTAGGCAACCCAAAGTTCGATCCACATGGAGACCCAATACCTAATGCTAATGGTGAAATTACGACTATAGATACTTCTATAAGTTTATCTAACACCAAGGAAGGCAAGAACTATACTATTTCACGCTTAATGAGTGACGATAAAGAATTCTTCGATTTTTGTGGACTAAACGGGCTTAAATATGGTAATACTGTTTTGGTTACAAAGCAATTTAGTAAAAATAAAATGACACAAATATCAATTAATAACAACACTATTCTTCTAAACGAAGATTTTACAAATATTATTTATGTAAATGAAATTAAATAGATTACTTAAAACCTTAGTATTTGCATTTTTGCTTGCAAG
>NZ_JALZVX010000198.1 GCF_023299985.1 Lacinutrix sp.
AAAAAACCGAAAGATCCAATTATGCCAGGACAAACTGGAGAAATTGAAGTTAAGTATGATACTAAAAGAGTAATGCCTATTAGAAAAACAATTACTGTTTTGTCTAATGCTGCTTCACCAACGGTGTCACTAAAAATTAAAGGAGAAGTTATTGATCCTTCTAAAACAAGTGTACTTACTAAAACAAAAGGTAAAAGCGTAATGGAACAATAATCCATTAAACCATAACCTCAATTATTTAAAAAGCCAAAAACATTAGTTTTCGGCTTTTTTATTTTTATGAGGATTTTTCTATAAAGCTTATTTCTTTTAACATTTTGAAGTTGAGAAATTAAATAACACAGATTAAACTTTTTTTTTGCAACTTTGTTATTCAAATTTTATTCTATGCCATCGATTTCAAAAAAAGGGCAATCTATGCCTCAGTCACCTATAAGAAAACTTGCTCCATTTGCTGAAAAAGCATATAAACAAGGGAAAACCGTTTATCATTTAAACATTGGACAACCAGATATAAAAACACCTCAAATAGCATTAAATGCAGTAAAAATGCATGGTTTAGACATCTTGGCTTATACAAGATCTGAAGGCTCTGAAATTTACAGACAAAAAATAGCAGCTTATTATGCGAAGAATGATATCCATGTAAAACATGGCGATATTATTGTTACTACAGGAGGAAGTGAAGCACTATTATTTGCTTTTGGAAGTATTATGGATGTGGATGACGAAATTATTATTCCAGAACCATTTTACGCAAACTATAATGGCTTCTCAACAGCTTCTGGTGTAAAAGTAGTGCCTGTAATCTCTAAAATTGAAGATAATTTTGCATTGCCTCCTATTGAGGAATTCGAAAAACTAATAACTCCAAAAACTAAAGGAATACTAATTTGTAATCCTGGAAATCCAACTGGTTATCTTTACTCTAAAGAAGAAATTAAAAAATTGGCAGACATCGTTAAAAAGCATGATTTGTTTTTAATTGCAGACGAAGTCTATAGAGAATTTGCTTACGATGGTGCAACACACTATTCAATTTTACAAGAAGAAGGATTAGATGACTATGCAATAATAATCGATTCTGTTTCCAAACGTTACAGTATGTGTGGTGCAAGAATAGGATGTTTAGTTTCTAAAAATAAAGCTGTTATGCAAACAGCTTTAAAATTTGCACAAGCAAGATTAAGTCCTCCAACATTAGCGCAAATTGCTAGTGAAGCAGCATTAGACACACCGCAAAGTTATTTTGATGATGTTATTGAAGAGTATGTAGAAAGAAGAAACACATTAGTTGCCGAGTTAAACAAAATTGAAGGTGTAAAAGTCGCCAACCCAAAAGGTGCTTTTTATTGTATTGCTGAGTTACCAATTAAAAACAGTGACGTTTTTGCACAATGGTTATTAGAGGAGTTTGATGTCGATGGAGAGACAGTAATGGTTGCACCTGCTGCAGGATTTTATTCATCTCCAGGAGTTGGATTAAACCAAATTAGAATTGCATATGTACTTAACAAAGAGAGCTTAGTAAAAGCAGTAAATGTAATTAAAGAAGCCTTAAAAGTTTATAAAGATTAGTGCGTATTCAACACAACATATCATTAAAAAATTACAATACTTTTGGTATTGATGTAAAAGCTAGGCATTTTATTTCGGTAAGCACTTTAAGCGAATTAATAGCTGTTTTACAGCTTAAAGACTATCCAACTAAATTAATACTTGGTGGTGGAAGCAATATGCTTTTAACAAAAAATGTAGACGCACTCGTTATCCATATTAATATAAAAGGAACTTCGGTATTAGAAGAAAAACCAAACCACATATTAGTTAAAGCTAACGCAGGAGAAAATTGGCATGAATTTATACTTTGGTCTCTAGATAACAACTTTGGTGGCTTAGAAAACATGTCGCTAATCCCTGGAAATGTTGGCACCTCTCCTATTCAAAACATAGGAGCTTATGGTGTGGAGTTAAAAGATTATTTTATCTCTTGTGAAGCTTTAAATTTAAGCACTTTAGAAATTGAAGTTTTTAAAAATGAAGACTGTAATTTTGGATACAGAAATTCAATTTTTAAAAACGAAAGAAAAGGCAAATACATTATTACAAGTGTTGTTTTTAAACTTTCAATAAACACACATACATTACACACTAATTATGGAGCTATTACTTCGCAATTAGAAACTATGCAAATAAGCAATCCAACTATAAAAGATGTTTCTAACGCAGTAATTGCAATAAGACAAAGTAAACTTCCAGATCCAAAAGAGATAGGAAATAGTGGTAGTTTCTTTAAAAACCCAGTGATTTCTAATGAAGCTTTTAAGCAATTAAAACAAAGTTTTCCTAATGTACCAAATTATCCAGTTTCAGAAAACGAAATTAAAATTCCAGCAGGTTGGCTTATAGAAACTGCAGGATTTAAAGGAAAAACATTTGGCAATTATGGTGTACATAAAAAACAAGCATTAGTATTAGTTAATTATGGTGGCGCAAAAGGAGAAGATATTCTAGCGCTTTCAAAAATAATACAAAAAACAATTTATCGTATTTTTAATATCTCGATTGAAGCCGAAGTAAATATACTTTAAACAATAAGTTAAACTAACTAACCAAAGAGCGTAAAAAGTTGAGTACTTCAATAGAACAAGATATAGTAGATTTATTAAAAAATGGTGATAAAAAAGCCATTTCTCTATTGTACCAGCATTATTCTGGTGCACTTTTAAGTGTAGTAAAAAAAGTGATTTCAGATAATGATATTGCTCAAGACGTATTGCAAGAAAGTTTTATTAAGGTTTGGAAAAAAGGGAAGACTTACGATCCTTCAAAAGCAAAATTATTTACTTGGTTATATCGCATTTTTTACAACTCTGCAATAGATAAAGTACGTTCTTTAAACAATAAAAATAATAAAGAAATCCAAATAGAGGATTCTAACGTATATAAACTGACGACTAAAAGTTTAAATCAAGACACTTTAGACATTCAAAAACACTTAAGTAGCTTAGAAATAAAATATCAGGTCGTCTTAAATGCGCTTTTTTTTGAAGGTATGACCCAACAAGAAGCGAGCGAAGAATTAAATATTCCGTTAGGAACAATTAAATCTAGATTAAAAATAGGATTGCGAGAATTAAAAAAAATTTACAATCCATAACAATAATGTGATGACTGTTGATAAAGACACATTTTTAAAATCTGATTTATTAGAAAAATATCTAATAGGTCAAACCAATATTCAAGAAACTCTTGAGGTAGAAAGCTATATAAACAACTTTCCCGAAGTTAAAGAGGCATACAATACACTAGAAAACAAGTTAGAGTTAGTAGCATTTGCAAATGCAGAAAAAGCACCTAAGCATTTACTTAATAACATATTAAATACTCTAGATTATAAGCCAGTAATTACCATAAGCCAAAAACCAAAAAAATCATGGTTTAATTTTGGAATTGCGGCCAGTTTAGCCACATTAATTTTTGCTGGAAGTGCTATATATTTTTATCTTCAAAATCAAGATTTACTTAGTGAAAACCAAACTATTGTAGACGAATTATACGATTTAAGAAGTGATATAGATAAGAACAATTTAAAACTAGACGCACTAGCAGAACAATTTTCTCAACTAAATAATCCAGAGACAGAGAAGTATATTTTAAAAGGTAATCGTCGTGCCAAGAATTTAAAAACGGTTGCTTATATAAACCCAAAGGATAAAACATCTTTAATTGATGTAGTATCCTTACCTACTTTACCAGAAAATCAAGAATATCAAATAAGAGCTGAGCTACAAGACAAACAAGTATATTTAGGTATTTTAAGTGTTAAAGACAGACGTTTACAACAAATTCCATACACTAAAAATGCTTTAGGGTTAAGTATTACAATAGAAGAAAAAGGTGTACAACCAAATAATAATTCTACAGAAACACCTGTAGCAGAAATAGAATTAAAATTAGAAGATTAGCAAATTATGTAAAGTATATGCTAAAAACAAAAAGAGCTTAGTTAATTAACTAAG
>NZ_JALZVX010000199.1 GCF_023299985.1 Lacinutrix sp.
ATTTCCCAAACTTTAAATTCTACTTAGCATTATCTGAACCTATGGAACAGGATAACTGGAAAGTTAAAGAAAACATAGATGCTCCTGGAGATGGATTTACAGGATTTATACACCAAGTTGTAATCGACCAATATTTATCTAAACACGAGTCTCCAGAAGATATAGAGTTATATTTCTGTGGACCACCATTAATGAACCAAGCGGTACAAAAAATGGGAGAAGATTTTGGTATTGATGATGAAAACATACGTTTTGATGATTTTGGAGGCTAGAATTCCTTAAAAAAAACAAATCTTATTAACGAGAAATTCATAATAAAAATTAAGCCCAATACGAAAGTATTGGGTTTTTTCGTTTATAATAATATGAAGAAAATTTTACTATCCGTTTTATTACTATCTGTAATTGTTGTTTTAGCGTTTCAATATAAACCTGTAAAGGAAACAATAGGTTATGTCTCAAAATCTATTGTTTTAAACCAAAGTCTAATTAATAAAGATAGCTTAACTATAAAATCTAGAGTAAAGGTTCCTAGTGGTTACAAACGTGTTAATTATCCTAAAGGTTCGTTTGAAAACTATCTTAGAAATTATAAATTAAAGCCTTATGGTAGTAAAATAATTAATTATGATGATTCAGAATATTATTGGCAACAAGGTCACATAGGCATTCTAGATATTCCAGTGCCTAAAAATGGATTGCAACAGTGTGCAGACGCTTTAATTAGAGTGCGAAGTGAATATCTTTGGGATACTAATAGAAAGGATGAGATAGGTTTTAATTTTACTTCTGGACACTATTGTTCTTGGAAAAAGTATGCTGAAGGTTATAGACCTAATATTAAAGGTAATAAAGTATCATTCAGTAAAACAGCTTCAGCAAATACTACAAAAGAAAATTTTTATAAATACCTTAATCTTATTTATATGTATTCTGGTACATTATCATTATCTCAAGAGTTAGAAACTATTACTTCTGTTAAAAATCTAAAGATAGGAGATATGCTTATTAAAGGCGGAAGTCCAGGGCATATTGTAATGCTTGCAGATGAAGTTGTAAACGATAAAGGAGAAAAGCTATTTTTATTATTTCAAGGCAATACTCCAGCACAAAGTGTTCATTTAGTTAAGAATCTTGAGGACGATACCATTTCACCTTGGTATAATTTGCAAACAGATGCAGTAATACCAGTGTCTAATTATACTTTCTACAATTCTAAATTTGCACGATTTAAATAATGTTTATCATTTTTCATTTCCTATAGAATACACTTTTTATTAATAAAAGGCTTTCGTATTTTTGTAGTATGAGTAAACCCTTAACACCACAAGAACTTCATAACCTTGCCATGAACCATGTTGGTAAAGATTTAGAGAAACGTGGTTTTGAATTTATAGCTATAAACAGCAAATTAAAAAAGCATCCACAATTTGTTTGTATTGATGCTAACAAGCAATATTTCTTTGTTATAGTTAAGGCTGTTTTGTTACCAGATAATGCTAATAATTACGATGTTGTCTGGATGGAGTCTTTTAAAGAACACGCCAGAACTAATGATGCGAAAGTACTATATGCTGGTGTTGGTTTGGGTAATCCAAACGGAGAATCTTTACCAGTTTTTTTAGATGAAGAATATCTAATAGAGTATAATGGTATTCAAGTACTAGAAACAAATTTGAATTAGTATTTTATCTCGCTTACAATTACAGATCTTATAATGAAAAATGTTTTCACGGTTTCAATTCTTTTTCTCCTTTTTTTTTCTTGTAAAAAAGAAGCTGATAATATAAAGATTAATGGTCCAATATTCGGAACATTTTACGATGTAACTTATGCTTCAAAAAATTCTGAAAACTACCAAAAACAGTTTGATAGTATCTTTTATATTATTAATAAATCGATGTCTAATTATCAAGCGAATTCAGATATTTCAAAACTTAATAGACACGAAATTGATAGTGTCGATAATCACTTTGTAAAAGTTTTTAATGCCTCTAAAAAATTATACACAGAGACAGAAGGTGTTTTCGATCCTACAATTGGAAAGCTAGTTAATGCGTGGGATTTTGGTTCAGAAAAGCCAAAAGATAAATTAGATAGTTTAAAAATAGATAGCCTAAAACGTTACGTTGGTTTCAATAAAATAGGATTAGTTGGTAATAGAGTAAGAAAACCTTATGGAGCATTTATAGATTTTAATGCTATTGCAAAAGGCTACGCTGTAGATGTCATTGGCGACTTTTTAGAGTCTAAAACTATTGAAAACTATATGGTAAATATAGGAGGCGAATTAAGAGCTAAAGGTGTTAATGTTAAAAAACAAACGGGTTGGACTGTTGGTATTGAAAACCCGAATTTTGATGGTTCTCAAAGCACAAATATGGTGTTTAAATTAAAAGATAAAGCCATGGCAACCTCTGGTACATACAGGAAGTTTAAAATAGATAATAAAGGTAATAGGTATGCACATATAATCGATACTAAAACAGGTTACCCAAGTAAAACAAACATATTAAGCGTTTCGGTGATTGCAGATAATTGTATGATTGCAGACGGTTATGCAACTGCAATTCAAGCCATGGGAATTGAAAAAGCAAAAAGTCTTTTAGAAACACATCCAGAATTACAAGCTTACCTTATTTTTGAAAATGAGAGGCAAGAATTAAAGACTTTAAATCTAAATAATTTTTCAGTAGGTAATTAAATCTACCTTTTAAGCTTAAATAACGACCATTCACTAAAATTTCAGATAGTATAGCTTTCAATTTTGTAGCTTTGATTAAAAGTACTGTATTGATTTTCCGTTACTTCATTTTATTATTCTCTTTTTTTGCATTTCAAACTATAAATGCACAACAACCTGTGTCTATTCATCTCACAGAAAAAGATGGCCTGCCAGATATTGAGTTTTACGACATATTAGAGGATAACGAAGGTTTTATATGGTTAGCTGCAGACAAAGGTCTATACCGCTATGATGGTAAATATTATGAACTATTTACTAATCCAGAAAAAAGAGGGCGTTCTCTATTTGGTTTAACATTAGACCAAAAAGGACGTGTTTGGTCTAATAATCTATCAGGGCAATTTTTTTATACAGAAGGTGAGGAATTAAAGCTTTTTAAAGATTTTGAAAACATAAATACTTTAGTAGACTTTAATATTTATAACAATCACCTAATTATAAAAAAAATAAAAAATATAGAGATTGTAGATATAGAAACAAAAGTAACTGTTTCGGAATTAGATAATAGAAACGAAGCTTACTTAGTAGATTTAAACGCTAATAAAGATGGTTTTTATTTTAATAGAAATAATATCATTCATTTTACTAATGATGTTACCTTTAATAAATCCTATCCACAAAACTCAACACCAATTGCAACAGAAAAGATGCGTGGTTATAGGAAATTTTTTGAGTTTGAAAATCGAATTTTCTATTTCGCTCAATTAGAATCTACCAGAAAAAGTAGGCTTTATAGCATAGTAGAAACCAAGTTGATTCAATATACTATCCCAAAAATATTAGAGTATGCTATTGTTGTACACTCGTATGAAATTAACGGTAAATTGTGGGTGCTCACAAATAATGGCATTTTTATTTGCGCTATTAAAAACAAGTATTTAAGTGTTGAAGAACATTATTTTAAAGGCTTATTTACTACAGATGTTTTAATAGATAAAAATCAAAATTTTTGGGTGACAACATTAAAAAACGGTGTTTTTGTAATGCCAAATTCAGAACTAAAAAAAATAAAACTTCCTAAAGACGTTGGAGTTAATACTATAGAAAAAACAACTAATAATGAGTTGTTTTTAGCCACATCTAATCATGAAATTTTTAGTTACAATAATAACAATAACTTACTAAACAAAACCGCTATTGAATTTAAAAATAATGTTAGTAGTATTAGCTATAACAACATTGTAGAAGATTTATTAATGGTGTCAACTACAGAGTCTGTTGTATATAATAGAACACATAAAACAATAAAAAAAGGAAAGCTAGTAAGTACTAAATCTATAGCTGTAATAAACGAAGATGAATACTTAGTAAGTATGCCTCATGCACTCTCGGTTTATAGTAAAACAAAAGATACAGTATCAGTTTTACGCAACTTTAGAAGTTATGGATCTGTAATAAATAGTTATAGAGATTTGGCATATTGTAATTTTATAGACGGTCTTGGTATTTATAATTTACAAACAAATAATTACAAACAAATTCAACACAATAATAAGCCAGTATTTGCCTCTAGAATAGCAATAGACGATGAGGATATTGTTTGGGTAGCCACAGACGGTAAAGGTGTTTACGGTTTTAAAAATGATGTTTTAACACATACTTTAACTACAAAAAACGGGTTATTATCTCATTTAATAAATGTAATTAAGCCAGATGGTAATACATTATGGATATCTACAGACAAAGGCTTACAGAATTATAATTATCGCACTCAAAAAATAACAACAATTAACCGCGAAGATGGTGTAGATTCTTATAATATTACAGCAATAGAAATATTAGATGATGATGTGTTTTTTAGTTCTAACACAGGATTATATAAATTTAATAAAAAGAAAATTCTTAAAACTAGAATCACACTTCAACCTTATTTTACAACAGTTTCTATTCAAGAAAAAGACACCATACTAAAATCTAATTATAAATTAAAACAAACCGAAAGTGAAATAAGAATAGGCTTTAATACTAACGGCTTCCAGTCTAATAACTTTGTTAACTACGAATACCAATTAGAAGGTTTAAATAGTAAATGGGTTGATGTAGAAAGTGGTTTAGATTTTGTTAAATTTAATACCTTACCAGCCGGAAAATTCAAGTTTAATTTAAGAGCAAAAAATAGATTTCAAAATAGCTATTCAAAACTAATATGTATTGGTTTAACTGTAAGATTACCTTTTTACAAGACTTGGTGGTTTTATTTATTAGTGTTGCTTTTATCGTTGGTTTTTATCTGGATGTATTTTAGTAAAAAAACAAAACGCTTAAATGCCAACCAAAAGCAAGCTTTAGAGAAAGCAAAGATGAATCAACAATTAGTTTTTTCTCAGTTAGAAAACTTACGTTCTCAAATGAATCCGCATTTTATATTTAATGCTCTTAACTCAATTCAGGACTATATTATTTTAAATGAAAAAAAACTAGCACGTGTTTATTTAGTCAAATTT
>NZ_JALZVX010000200.1 GCF_023299985.1 Lacinutrix sp.
TTAAAATATACCAAGCTGAAGTGGTGGAATTGGTAGACACGTTGGACTTAAAATCCAATGTCCATTAGGACGTACGGGTTCAAGTCCCGTCTTCAGTACAGATGAAAAGTCGAAACGAAAGTTTCGACTTTTTTGTTTTATAAAGTTAAAGAATACCCATATTAAAGCATTTTTAGAACAAAAAGTAATTTCATTTTAAGATTTTTTTCTTTAAAATATCAAAATGAAATTTAATCAAGCAATTCTTTATTTGCTAATAGCAACTAACTTAAGTTTGGAACTAAAAAAATCGCCTAAATAAATTTAGACGATTTTAATAAAATAATTTTATAGATAAATATTATAATTTATCTGCTCCTTTTTTTAGTGCATCACCAGCTTTTTTTGCACTATCTTCAATTTTGTTTGCACCATCCTTTATAGCTTTAGCACCATCTTTAATTGCCTTTCCAGTTGTATCAACAGCATCACCTGCAGCATCTCCTAAAGCATCTCCAGCATTTTCAAGTGCATTACCTGTTGCATCAGCAGCATTTCCTACAGCATCTCCAACAAAATCAGCTCCTTCTTTTAACTTCTCTACAATAAGTAAACGTTAAGCTTAATGCTAATAATAAAGCAGCGCTCAATAATAAATTTTTAATTGGTTTTTTAATTTTAAATTAATTAAGGTCGTGAAATTACTGTTTTGAAAATCAAATTTAAATTTTAACATTTTATCGATAAGTATACTAATACTTTAGTCTAATTATGTAAAAAATCTAGTATATGGACTACTGCTCCTTTATTTTTATTTATAAAATTGAAATTTTTATCTCCACATTTATTCATTAAAACTCTGTCAGCTAGGAAAAGATTTAATGTTTTAGTAAGTTCACTTTGGTTAGATATAGAAACCATTCCCTTATTGTCAATCATTTTTTGTGCTTCAGGGAATTTTAAGTGATTATTACCTATTATTATTGGTATCCCAAAAACTGCAGCTTCTAGTGTATTGTGTAAGCCGGTTTTTCCCATTGCTCCACCAACATAAGCGATGTCTGCGTAATTGTAAACTTTCGTTAATAAGCCAATAGTATCTAATATAAGTACTTGATAGTTAGAGATTTTCTTTTCTTCTTTTTCTGTAAATAAAATACAAGTTTTGGAAATACTATGTTTTAAACCTTCAATTTGGCTAGATTTTATGTTATGTGGAGCAATAATAAATTTAACATCTTTATTAGCTTCATTATTTATATAATTTACAATTAGTTTTTCGTCTTCAGGCCAAGAACTTCCTATAACAGCACACAAATTATCTCCTTTAAATTTTGAAACAAAATCTAAAGTATTGTCTTGTGTTAATTGGTTTGTTACGCGATCAAATCTAGTATCACCAGAAACCGTTACTTTACTATAGCCTATGTTTTTTAGTAGTCTTTTAGACGCTTCATCTTGTGTAAAAATATGATCAAAAGCAAATAAAGCAGACTTGGTGTTTTTTCCATACCACTTAAAAAATGATTGGTTTTTTCTAAATGCAGCCGAAATTAATACTACTTTTAATGTTCTTCTTTTTAATTCATTTAAAATATTTGGCCATATTTCATATTTTACAAAAACGGTTAATTCAGGATGTGCTAAATTTAAAAAGCGCTTAGCATTTGCTTTTGTATCTAGAGGAAGGTAAACCACAACATCTGCAAAAGGAGCATTTTTTCTAATTTCATAACCAGAGGGAGAGAAAAAAGATAATATTATTTTATGCTTAGGATAGTCTTTACGTAATGCATTAAAAACAGGTAAGCCTTGCTCATATTCACCTAAAGAAGCACAATGGAACCATAATGTTTTATCATTAGTATTTATATTTTCTTTTAGTTTATTAAATGTTTCTTCACGACCATTAATACCAAGTTTTATTTTGGTATTAAAAAGTCCAATAATTTTTAGAATAAAACTGGCAATGTAAATTACTAAGGAGTACAATAAATTCAACTTTGAAAATGCTTTGTGCTAAAATACATAATTCATTGTTTAGCATTTACGAATTTTGTAAATTCGTGTCATAAAACGCACATGTTTTAAATATTAACGTTAATAAAAATGGTTAATAACAATAGCATGTGACCTTTAAAATAATATATTGAGCAGATGAAAAAAATACAAATGGTTGATCTAAAAGGTCAATATGCCGAAATAAAAGATGTTGTAAATAGTGCTATTCAAGAGGTGATTGATACTACTAGTTTTATTAATGGACCTCAAGTTAAAGCGTTTCAAAAAAACTTAGAAACCTATTTAGGAGTTAAACACGTAATACCATGTGCAAATGGTACAGATGCTTTACAAATAGCCATGATGGGATTAGGTCTAAAGCCAGGAGATGAGGTTATTACTGCAGATTTTACTTTTGCAGCAACAGTAGAAGTTATTGCACTTTTAAATTTAACACCAGTTTTAGTAGATGTTAACCCAGACGATTTTAACATTAATATAGAAGCCGTTAAAAAAGCAATTACGCCAAAAACAAAAGCTATTGTACCTGTTCATTTATTTGGACAATGTTCTAATATGGAAGCATTAATGGCTTTAGCCAAAGAGCACAATTTATATATTATAGAAGATAATGCACAAGGTATTGGAGCAAAATACACCAATAGTAAAGGCGAAAAAGCAATGTCTGGAACTATTGGTCATGTAGCATCAACCTCTTTTTTTCCATCTAAAAACTTAGGCTGTTATGGAGATGGAGGAGCGATTTTCACTAATGATGACGATCTAGCACACATAATTAGAGGTGTTGTAAACCATGGTATGTATAAACGCTATCATCACGATGTTGTAGGTGTAAACTCGCGTTTAGATTCTATTCAAGCTGCAGTTTTAGATGCTAAATTACCACATTTAGACACCTATAATAATGCGCGTAGAAATGCTGCAAGAGCCTACAATAAAGCATTTGTAAACCATGAAAAAATTACAACACCAAAAACTGTTAATAAGTGTGATAGTATTTGCGATACTTGCGATTGCCATGTATTCCATCAATATACTTTAAAAATTGAAAACTCAGACAGAGACGCACTTGCAAAGCATTTAAACGATAATGGAATTCCATGTGGTGTTTACTATCCAATTCCATTACACAAGCAAAAAGCTTATGCAGATTCGAGATATAATGAAGCAGATTTTAAAGTAACCAATCAGCTAATTAAAGAAGTTATTTCGTTGCCAATGCATACAGAGTTAGACAATGAGCAAATAGATTTTATTACCAAAACAGTAATAGAATTTGTAGATAATAATTAGGGCGAGCCTCTTGGCTTTTAGTAGCCAAAAGTCAGGCTGTACACTATATCTTTTTTGCTTAAAAAAGTAAAAAAGGATGCCGTTTCCATCCTTTTCGCAAGACTAGAACTAGTCTTAAATTAAAGATTAAGTTTTAAAATATGGCAAAGATATTAGTAACAGGAGGATTAGGTTATATTGGTTCTCATACTGTAGTTGCACTTCAAGAAGCAGGTTTTAAAGTTGTTATTGTAGATAATTTGTCTAATTCTTCAATTAAAGTATTAGAAGGTATAGTTGCTATAACTAAACAAACACCCGAATTTGAAAATTTTGATTTAAGAGATAAACAAAGCACTGTTGCCTTTTTAAAGAAACACAATGATATTTCTGGAGTTATTCACTTTGCAGCAAGTAAAGCAGTAGGCGAAAGTGTAGAAAACCCATTGTTGTATTACGAAAACAATATAAACACTTTAATTTATTTGCTTCAAGAATTAAATAGAAACGGGAATACAAATTTTATATTTAGTTCGTCTTGTACTGTTTATGGCCAAGCAGACGTTATGCCAATTACAGAGGCAGCACCAATAAAATTAGCCGAATCTCCTTACGGAAACACCAAGCAAATTGGAGAAGCTATTATTAAAGATGTTTGTAACGCAAATAAAAATTTTAATGCTATTGCATTACGTTATTTTAATCCTATTGGAGCGCATAGTTCTGCAAAAATTGGAGAATTACCAATTGGAGTACCACAAAATTTAATACCATATATTACGCAAACTGGAGCTGGAATTAGAGAGCAACTCTTTGTTTTTGGAGATAATTATCCAACAACAGATGGAACTTGTGTTCGCGATTATATTCATGTTGTAGATATAGCAAATGCACATGTAATAGCACTACAGCGTTTGTTAAATAAAGAAAATCAAGACAACTTAGAAGTCTATAATTTAGGAACTGGAATTGGCAGTACAGTGTTAGAGGTTATAAAGTCTTTCGAGCATGTTTCAAATAAAAAATTAAATTATAAAATTGTAAATAGGCGAGAAGGAGACGTTATCTCTGCTTATGCAAATACAAAAAAAGCAAATAATACATTAGGTTGGAAAGCCAAATCATCTTTAGATGATGCCATGCTTTCCGCTTGGAAATGGCAACAAACATTATAATCTATGAAAAAGCTACTCTTAATTTTTACATTATTATTATCAATAGTAATCACTGCTCAAAATACGTATCTACATTGTGGTAAATTAGTAGATACAAAATCTGGAAAAGTATTAACAGAGAAAACAATTATTGTTTCTGGTAAAAAAATAATTGCAATAGAAAATGGATATGTTAATCCAAAAAACAGCAACGATACTATTATTGATTTAAAATCGAAAACAGTAATGCCTGGTTTAATAGATATGCATGTGCATATAGAATCTGAAACCAATCCAAAAAAATATCTTGAAGTTTTTACTCAAAACGAAGCAGATGTAGCATTTTCTTCAACACAATATGCTAAAATTTCTTTAATGAGTGGTTTTACAACGGTTAGAGATTTAGGTGGTTCTGGAGTAAATGTTGCCTTAAAAAAGGCAATTGCTTCTGGTAAAATTGTTGGACCACGAATTTTTACAGCAGAAAAGTCGTTAGCAACAACTGGAGGTCATGCAGATCCTACTAACGGTTATCGTAGAGATTTGGCTGGAAATCCTGGTCCAAAAGAAGGTGTTGTTAATAGTGTGGAAGATGCAAAAAAAGCAGTGCGTCAACGCTATAAAAACGGAGCAGATTTAATTAAAATTACAGCAACTGGTGGTGTTTTAAGTGTCGCTAAAAATAGCTCAAATCCGCAATTTACTTTAGAAGAAATAAAAGCAATTTGCGACACAGCAAAAGATTATGGTTTTCATGTTGCTGCTCATGCTCATGGAGACGAAGGCATACAACGTGCTATTTTAGGAGGTGTAAAAACGATAGAGCATGGCACACTTATGAGTAAGGAAACTATGGCGTTAATGAAAAAGCACGATGTGTATTTAGTACCAACCATTAGTGCTGGAAAATTTGTTTCAGAAAAAGCAAAAATTAAAAATTACTATCCAGATATTATAGTTCCAAAGGCTTTAGATATTGGACCAAAGCTGCAAGATATGTTTGGACGCGCTTACAAAGCAGGAGTTGGTATTGCTTTTGGTACTGATGCTGCTGTGTTTTACCATGGAGATAATGCAAAAGAATTTGGTTTTATGGTTGAAGCTGGAATGCCAGCTATAGAAACCATACAAAGTGCAACTATTACAAATGCAATGATTCTAAAAATGGAAGATCAATTGGGACAATTAAAAACTGGATTTATAGCAGATATAGTAGCTACAAACGATAATCCAATAGATAATATTAAAACTATGGAGAATGTTGTTTTTGTAATGAAAGAAGGTAAAGTTTATAAAGACTAACTATTAGTTTTAAGATTTAAAACACTAGTTGTTTTATTCTTTTGTCTTTTTAAAATTTCCTAAAATTAATAAGCCCATTCCAACCATTACAGACATGTCTGCAATGTTAAAAATACCTGTTCTAAATACGCCTCCTAAATCTATGTGCCAGAAATCTGTTACTTTTCCATAAAGTATGCGGTCGTATAAGTTTGCTATTCCACCACCAATAATACAACAGAAACCAATTAGAGAAAACTTATCTAAAGCTTTATCTTTAAAAACATGAAACAATACTAATGTTAGTACCACTACTGGTAAAACATTAAGTAATATGATTTTTAAAACAGGACTAAAGTCGCTACCTAAACCTAAAAATGCGCCTTCATTTTCTACGTTATGTAGTGTGAAATAATTACCAAAAATTTCAGCTTTACTTCCTGCAACAACATTTGCTCTTACCCAAAATTTTGAAATTTGATCTATTGCAATATTGAATATAATAAGTAAAACAATAAATAGTGTTCTATTTTTTTTCATGTAATTTCTATTTAAGAAGTACTTATAGTGTTGCAGAAGCAGTTTCAGCTTCTTTGTTTATTTTCTTTACCAAGCCTTGTAATACTCTGCCTGGTCCAACTTCTGTAAATAAAGTTGCACCATCTGTAATCATTTGTTCTACAGATTGTGTCCAACGTACAGGTGCCGTTAATTGCGATATTAAATTCTTTTTAATATCATTTTCATCTAAAATAGCACTTGCAGTTACATTTTGGTAGATAGGACAATTAGGTTTGCTAAAAGTTGTGTTTTCTATAGCAGCTGCTAGTTCTTCGCGAGCAGGCTCCATCATTGGAGAATGAAATGCACCACCAACTGGTAACACTAAAGCACGTCTTGCTCCAGCTTCTTTAAGGCTTTCGCAAGCTTTATTAATAGCATCAATTTCTCCAGAAATTACTAATTGTCCTGGACAATTATAATTTGCTGCAACAACAATACCTTGCGTGTCATTACATATTTTTTCAACTATGTTATCTTCTAAACCTAAAACAGCAGCCATTGTACTTGGTTGTATTTCGCAAGCTTTTTGCATAGCTAAAGCACGTTGTGATACTAAGCGTAAACCGTCTTCAAAAGTTAAAGCACCATTAGCAACTAATGCAGAAAATTCTCCAAGAGAATGTCCTGCAACCATATCTGGTTTAAAGTTATCACCTAAAGTTTTAGCTAATATTACAGAGTGTAAAAAAATAGCAGGTTGTGTAACTTTAGTTTCTTTTAAAGCTTCAGCAGTGCCTTCAAACATAATGTCTGTAATATGGAAACCTAAAATCTCGTTAGCATCTTCAAATAAATGTTGAGCTTCTGGTAAGTTCTCGTATAAGTCTAAGCCCATTCCTGAGAATTGAGCACCTTGACCTGGAAATATATATGCTTTCATTGTAACAAAGTTTAGTGTTGCAAAAATAAGAATATTTATGGTCTAAGGAAATTGCTAAGACTGTTTATTCCAATTCGGTCAATGTTTCATATACAGTATTTATTACTTGTGTCATTTTAGTAATATTTAAGGTTTTCACTGTGTCGCTAGAATTATGGTAGTTTTTATTTCGATAAAAAGCAGTATCAGTAATCATAAGAGCACTATAGTCAAAACTCCAATAATTTAAGTGATCAGAAAAGTCAACTCCAGTTATAGATTGTGGTATAGAGATCTCTTTTGTTTCAATATGCCTTTTTTTAATAAAAAGCGTAGAGAACTTTCGTGCAAACGTTCCTTTCTTTAATTTATTTACAATAGAAATATAATTCCCTTTATTTCCATAAAATTTAGAAAGATCATTTCTTGGATATTCTTGCGAATGTTCTGCGTCGTCAAAGTAACCAATCATTTCTAAGCTAATCATACCATAGACGTTAGTCTTCTTGTTTTTTAAAGATTTTGCATGTATGTAACTACCCATATATTTTGTTCTAAAAAAAGGAGGTTCTTCTAAGGTATAAGCAACAATCTCTATTTTATATTTTAAAGTTTTATCTTTTAACAGCCTAGCTAATTCCAATAAACCAGTCACTCCACTTGCATTATCGTCTGCGCCTTCTTGATCTCCACAAACATCATAATGCGCACCAATTACTATAGTTTGAAGATTATGACTTCCAAAAGAGCAAATTACATTTTTATATGTTTTACCGTTTGCTTTAAATTTTTGATAATATGTTGAATCTGCATAAGTATTAAATTCATTATAGATATAACTTGCAACTTGATTAAGAGTAGCAATGTTTTTGTAGTTTCGTGCTTTTTCCGTTTTGGTTATTTTTATAAGATGTTCTTTTATTTTTAAAGAATCTGAAGTTTGAGAATAGATAAATTGGAAGCTACACATAAGTAGAATAGATAGTGAGTTTTTCATAGGAATAGATTATAATTAAAATCCAAAACTAATCTATAGTGGTTCACTTTAGCTGTGATATAAAGCCTTATGTGGTAGGTTATTGCTTTTTTGTGGTGGAGTTAATAGCGTGTTTTACGTTTTCAATATAAGTTTTTGAAACAGGTATCGTTATGTCATTTTTTAAAATCACTTCTAACTTATTTTTACCGGAATTCCATTGTTTAAAATGAAATGGATTTATTAAGTAGGAGCGATGCGTGCGTAATAAATTAGGAAATGTTTTTTCAATATTTTTTAATAGCGCTCTAATAATAGCTTTTTTTATAATTCCTGATTCTAGATATAAAACTTCGATATAATTATCCGAAGATTTTATATAGACTAAATCATTAAAATTTATGCGTAAATTATCATAATTGCCTGAGCCTTTTATTTCTATTTTTTTACGAGCTATCCTTTTTTGAGAATAGCGTCCCAAGGTCCATCGAACAATTATTATAAGTGGTAGTAAAGTTAAAACTGCAGGAATATAGAATTGTTTCAAAAAAACTATGGACAGGATAAAGTTTAGTTCGTATGCAAATACTAAGTTAGAAAACATGTAATTTGTTAAAATGAAAGTATTTATAATAAATATAATCAAGAAAACAGATTCATCCTTTATATGCCAAATACCATTGTTTTTTTTGTAGTAGTAATTTTGAAACGGTAAAAGAATAGCGTAGCATAAAAATATAATTAAGCTATAAAGCGGAAGGTATTTTAATTTTTCAGAAGTGTTGAACATTTGAATTCCCAACGGTTCCGTATAAAAAAGAAATATAAATATCCAGATAGAAAAGACTATGCCAATAATTAAATGGCGCTTTATGGAGGAATCAAAAGGATATCGTGTTCTCAAATAATATATTTTTTACAATCCAACCACAGCAGCTTCGGCACAGCGTTCACCATCCATTGCAGCACTTACAATTCCGCCAGCATAACCACCACCTTCACCACAAGGGAATAAGTTTGAAATTTCTGGATGTTCTAAAGTTTCGTTACGTGGAATAT
>NZ_JALZVX010000201.1 GCF_023299985.1 Lacinutrix sp.
TGAAGATGAAGCTGTACTTGAAGCTGTTGCAACTAAGGTTAATGATATGATGAGTGGTTTACCACTATTTAAGATGTAGAACACTTAAATAAATTTAAAAACAAAAAAATCCCATTCTATCGAATGGGATTTTTTACATATAAAAAGATTTAAACTTTACTAAAAAGTAACATGTTGATAAGCTCCTATATCTGGAGAAGCAGTTCTACTAACACCTAAAATATCTTGTGGTACTTGAGAAGCAAAGGTTGCACTACCAAAAGTATTTGCACTAGAATTGTTACCAATTATTAAATTGTTTTCTAAAGGTGCTCTAAAATCTGGTTCTTGATTACGGATTAGGTTTTCGTAATGTATACTATCTGTAAAATTGTAATTATCACCAGTAGGACTATTTGAAGAGTCTTCAAACCTTGCAAGGCAGTTAGTAAATTTAAAATTAAACACTATTGCATCATCTACAATCTCGTCTATAATAAACTCAGGATTATCATTTCCGTAGATAATAGAATTATTAAAATTACATTCGGTTAAATCTGCAATAAAAGTAGTACCATCAATACTTTGAACAAAATTATTGACCAAAAGTGCAGGAAACTGTCTAAAACTAGTATTCCAATAGTTTGCAATTGTACTGTGTGTAAAGTTATACTTTCCACCAAGCGTTAAAGCAACAGAAGATTGCCCAGCATTATTAACAACAAAATTTTCTGCAGAAATAGAGCTGTTTCTAGCTAAAATACCATAATTACTAAAATTATATAATTGCGAGTTTGTAATTGTTAATTTGTCTTGAGCTGCGTCTGCATTACCATCGCTTAAAATACCAACGGTTCCGTTTTTAATAGTTGCGTAGTTAATAATGTTATTTGTACTGTTCTCGAAAAGCCATATTGCTCCCCATTGACCAGGAACGTTTGCAAATGCAGGCTCTAACCTGTCACCTTCAAAAATAACTTCGTTTTCCATTAGCTCTTGGTCTGCACTCAAAGCGCCATTAACTTGAAACGATGCATTTTCGGATACTAATATCCCAGAATCAGCATGAAAATGCACTCTTGCTCCTGCATCTATAGTTAATGTCTCTCCTCCAGGAACAGCTGCATAGCCATAAATAACATAAGGTCTTTGGTTTGTAAAGTTTAGTTCTGAAGGTAATAATTCGCGTCCTTGTATTTCGGTTTCTACTTGTTCGCCATCTATAGTTAGTGTTAGTGTTTCTATAATTCCTGTAGTATCATCGCGATCTGGAAAAATAAATACGGCATCTTTAACCAAGGTTACTAAATCTACAGTTTGCAAGTTACTTCCTGCATCAAAATTTATTTTATCGGTATATAAAAACGTTTCGTCTAAAAGTGTTTGATCTTCAATATCTACGGTTGTCTCAATAAAAATAAACAGACTGTCTTTAGCTTGAATCTCTACATTACTAAATATTTTTCCTGGATTACCATCTACATTTAATCTATAGTTAGAGGTTTCACCGCGTTCTAAAGCAATAGAAGGAATAGAGATATCATTATTGCTTCTATTATACACTTTTAAGTTAAAAGTACTTGAACCAATGTTTGTAAAAACGGTATCTAAATAGACTGTATCTCTAGAAAAATTAAGGCTTCCTGTACTTGGAGCGAAGTCAAAATCTTCGCGGCAAGAACTCCAAAATAGTAAAAAACTAAAACAGGCAATAAAGTAAAATATGCGTTTCATGTATTTGTATGTATTGTTTTTAAAGGCTACATGTTGTTAGCTATTAATAACTATTTTTAGCTATAGTATTTTTAACATGCGCGTTTATAAAATGTATTCTCTTTAGGCTACTAAAATATAACTTTTGATTTGATGTTTTAGTATTTACAAGCGCTAATAATTAAAATTCATGTTGGTTTTATTTTTTACTAAGTTTTAAATAATAGTATTAAAGTGATCACTAACATTAATAATAATTTATAAAAACTTAACTATCCTTTTTAAAACACATTAACTAAACAGTTTTAAAATGTCTTCGGTTATACGTGAAGGTTTTTTTGTTTGAGAACTTATAAAACACCATTTAGTTTGAGACTTCGCTAAAAGTACTTGCGTTTTATTATTGTAGATTTCTACTATTCTAGTTGAAGTAACACCTTCGGCATTTAGCACGTAAGTTTTTAGTAACAACTCATCTTTTAAAAAAGCAGGTTTTTTATAATCTATAGTATGCGATAATAAAATCCAGAAATGGTTGTCTAGAATTTTTTCTGAAGCGTTTTCTATCCAATGGGCTTTAGCTATACTATTAACCCACTCTATGTAACGCACATTATTTACATGATTGAGATCGTCTAGATCCTCTTTACTTACTGTTACTGTTTTAGTGAAGTTTTGCAAGTTTATTGTTTAATAATTTTAACTTCAAATAGTTTATCCCAACGTTTTCCAGTAACAAAAATAGTTTGTGTTTCTGGATTGTAAGCAATACCGTTTAAAACATCTAATCCTTTATGTTTAGTGACGCGCTCTTTTAATGGAGAGAAATCTATAACAGCTTCTGTAGCTCCATTTTTAGGGTTAATAATTACAATACCGTTTTTCTGCCAGATGTTAGCGTATATTTTTCCGTTTATCCATTCTAGTTCATTAAGTTTTCCTATTTTACCTTTATTAGTATAGACTTGTATGTTACCATCTTCTACTAAAGTTTCAGGATTTAAGTGCCATATTTTTTCGGTACCATCGCTTTTGTAAAGCATTTTCCCATCGTTGCAAATTCCCCAACCTTCTTTACTCTCTCCAAATTTAAAGGT
>NZ_JALZVX010000202.1 GCF_023299985.1 Lacinutrix sp.
AACATAAACCGATATAGCTTAATTACACACTTTTTATTCCATCACCTTCGATAGTAATTAATTTTTGTTTGTATAAACTACCTATCGCTTTTTTAAAGTTCTTTTTACTCATTTCTAAAGCATCTTTAATAGCCTCTGGAGAAGATTTATCATTAAGTGGTAAAAAACCAGAATTATCTTCTAATGTATCTAGAATTTTTTTTGCATTAGGCTCTATATTTCTATAACCTATTTCTCCCAAGCCAATATCTAGTTTATTTCCTGGTCTTATTTTTTTTACAACACCTTTTAAACGGTCTCCAATACTTAATTCTTGAAAAATATTGTCCTTATAAATTAAACCTGTATGTTGTTTGTTTACAATCACATTCATTCCAAAATCACTTGGATGCGAGACTATTAATTCTACAGCTTCAAACTCTGAAACTGTTAGTGTTTCATTATCTAAAAACCTATTGGTTTTACTTGTTGCTACTAATCTTTCGCTTTTTTCATCTAAATAACAATGTACTAAATACCAACCTCCTTTTTTCATTGGGAAAGCTTGCTCTTTAAATGGGCAAAATAATTCTTTTACCATTCCCCAATCTAAAAAAGCACCATAATCGTTTACTACATTACAACGTAATACTGCAAAATCACCTTTTGTTATATGTGGCTCGTCTGTAACTGCCACTAAACGCTCATCGTTATCTAAATAAATAAACACTTCTACATCGTCTCCAACTTTAAAAACGTCTTCAACATAACGGTTTGGCAATAAAACTTCATTACCATCTTTGTCGCCTAAAAACATACCTGGTTCGGTATCTCTAAGTATTTCTAACGTATTAAACTCTCCAATATTTATCATGGCACAAAAATACTAATATTAAAACTCAAAAATGTGTTTTTTTTATTCAATAAGTAAACTTCGATGTTGTCCACAAAAAAAGCGTTACAACTTAAGTTATAACGCTTTTTATATAAATTTAAATTCTGTTTTCTATTTGTTATAAACAGACTCTTTTTTAAAGTGTCTAGCTAGTAAATAATAAACTACAGCTCTGTATTTATTTCTATTAGATTTGCCGTACTTTTCCATTACAGAAGCTATTGCTTTATCTAAGTCTGCACTATCTTTTAAACCTAATTTCTTAATTAAGAAATTATTTTTAACAGTATCTAATTCACTTTGGTCTGAACCAGAAACCGTTGCAGCATCTTTATTATAGATAGATGGTCCACAACCAATTGTTACTTTAGTTAAAAAATCCATATCTGGAGTTTCACCTATTTTATCTTTTAAATCTGCAGCATATTTTACTATTAGATCATCTCTTTTACTCATAATTATAGTTTTAAGTTATTTAACACTTTAAATATACAATTTTTTTAATCTAATAAAATTATTGACTTAATAAATTACATTCAAAATATCGATAAACGAAAAAAAACATCGGCTAATTACTTTATTTTATTAAAATAGTTTAGTAGTATCTCATCATTTTCTGCACTAGGCGTAAACACTTCTAATAGTTGTGGTCTCTCTTTTTTATCATAGAATGTGTTTAAAGCCAAAGTTAATTTACTTTCTGTTGCAGCCATTGTATATTCAAAACCATACATATTACATAATTGTTTAGCTGTTAGCTTATGTTTTGTTTCAAAAAATGTATCAAAATTAGTTGTGTTTTTGTGTCCTGGAAGAATTCTAAAAATACCTCCTCCACTATTATTAACTACTATTATTCTAAAATTATTAGGTATATAATTATTCCATAAAGCATTACTATCGTAAAAAAAACTTAAATCTCCTGTAATAAAAGTGGTTTGTAATTTAGAAGCTAAAGCAGCACCAATTGCTGTACTTGTACTACCATCTATTCCGCTTGTACCTCTATTACAAAACACTTCTATACTGTGTTTTAAATCGAATAGTTGTGTGTATCTAATTGCAGAGCTATTTCCAACTTGTAATTGCGAATGACTTGGTATTGTTTTTAACAAAACATCGAAAACTTTAAAATCGCTAAAAGCTATGGATTCCATGTATTTATCGTGCTTTTCTCGTCTGCTATTAAAAGCATTTAGCCAACAACTATTGTATTCACTTTGTACAGTATTTGTTGGCAGTAAAAGCTTTGAGAATAAAGTATTAACAGATGTTTTAAACACCTTATTTAAAGTAAAAAAGGTATCATTAGCGTTATTTTCTCCAATATGCCAATGTTGTTTTGGTTTGTATTCTCTTAAAAACTTTTTAATTTTTTTAGAGACTATAAGTCCGCCAAAGGTTAGTAATAAATCTGGCTTTAATTGTTTTAATTCTTCAGTGTTTAAAGCGCCAATTAATTTATCTATTCCAGGAATAAAACGCTCGTGATGTATATTAGATGTTGTTTCTGTTAATATTAAAACACTCTCATCTTTAGCTAAAATATCAAGATATTTTTGGTCTACAGTATTAGGCTGGTTTACACCAACTAAAACTAATTTGCGTTTAGCAACGTTCCATTGCTTAATGTATTCACTTAAATCTTCATTATAATTAGCTATTGTAACTGTTGGAATAACTTCTGGGTTTACAGATAATTCGTCTACTGTTTCATACAAAGGCTCATTAAAAGGGATGTTTATATGTACTGGTCCTTTTTGTAAAACCGAAGTATTAATTGCTTTATTTATCTGCGTTTCATTATGTTGCTGTATTGCTTTTTGCAAGCCAAGATACTTCTCCAACTTGTTTTCAATACTCTTTATTATTGGCAACGCGTTGTCTTCCAGTTTATTTTCTTCGTCTAAATCTTGCTTTAAATTAGCAGAATATAGAATGTGGTTTTTATAAACATCTTCTTGATTAATGGTTTGCCCATCACCAATACCAACCAAGTATTTTGGTCTATCTGCACTTAAAACTAGTAATGGAATATTACTATAAAAAGCTTCTGCAACAGCAGGATAATAATTTAACAATGCACTACCAGAAGTGCAAACAACTGCTACTGGCTCTTGTATTTGCTGTGCAATTCCCATGGCAAAAAACGCTGCGCAACGCTCATCTACAATACTATAACATTTAAAAAATGGATTATGCGTAAAACCAATAGTTAAAGGTGCATTTCTGCTACCTGGAGACAATACAATATGCTTAATGTTTTTAGCTTTACAAAGCTGAACAACGGTTTGAGCGAGTGGATTTTTTGGGTACTTCATATCTACTGTAAAAATACGAAATAGTGGTTTTTAAACCCAATTAAAACAATACCTTTTTCATGGTTTGTGTTTTATCAACGGTTTCCTCCCATTCTTTTTCTGGAATAGAATCTTTAGTAATGCCACCACCAACATAAATACTTGCTTTTACGTCTGTTAATTGCATACAACGTAAATTAACAAATAAGTTGGACACCTTTTTTACAGATGCATAAGCACTGTTTTCGACATTGCGTCTGTTAGTATTTCTAGTTATTTTCTCAACTATATTTAATTCGCCTAAAAAACCAGTATAAAACTCGCGTTTATAATTTTCATTTTCTAAAATAAATTGCTTAGCAACCGTTTTTGGTAAGCCGCAAACTGCAGGAGTAGGATGCAATACTTCTACAATAGTTTTTAAGTTTGAATTTAAAATACCCGAAACCTTAGTTCTTAAATGTAATAAGTTACCAGCTTTAATAGTTTCTACCTTTGCAACATTTAAACTGTTAACAGAAGCTTCTAAACTGTTTACTAAATAATCTGTAACTAGCTGTTGTTCTTCGGTTTCTTTAGCTTTCCAAACAGGATTATCTTCGCTTTCATATTTTTGAGTGCCAGCTAATGCCATTGTTGTAAATCTATTTCCTGTAACATTAATTAAAGTTTCTGGTGTTGCACCAAGCCAAAGTCCTATTTTTGGATGATACCAACAATATACAAATGCTGTTTTGTATTGAGATAGCAAGCGCTTAAATAGTTGTAATGGGTTTTCTTCAATAAGGTTAACGTCTTCCTTTCTTGAGAGTACTACTTTTTTAAACGTGTTGTCTTCAAATGCTTTTATGGCTTTTGAAACCATATTTATATGAAAAGCTTTCGCTTGGCTTGATTCTTTTTTCTCTTCTAAGCGCATTCCTGACTGTAAAGGAATAATAGATTGATATTCAAGTAATTCAGATTGACCAATGGGAATAATAACTGTGCGCTCCTCATTATTAAAAGGTGCAAAAACAAAGCCGCTTTCTGTTAAGTTTTTTGTGGTATAAACTGTATCATCATTTTGAAACAAACCTTTTATAACAGAAGCATTCGGTTTTCTGTATAACACAAAAGGTAATGCATCGTTAAAATGATTTTGGGCAATTTCAAAAAAATGTTCTAATTGCATTTACTGCTTCTTTTTTGGTAACGAAATAGTAGATAGTCTGCAAATAGACACTAAATTATCAGCCTCGTCAGTCACTCTAATATCTAATAATTGTGTGGTTCTCCCTTTGTGTAAAAAGCTTGCTTTTGCATACACAAAACCTTCTTTTACACTTTTTAAATGGTTAGCAGTAATTTCTAAACCACGCACAAACATCTCATCTGTATTTGTAAAAATATGCGACGCAAAACTACCAACACTTTCTGCTAAAGCAGCTGTTGCTCCACCATGTAACACACCATCTGGCTGGTATACTCTTGCCGTTACTGGCATTCTGGCAATAAGAAAATCTTCACCATAATCTACAATTTCAATACTTAAGGTTTCCATTAATGTATTTTTGCTAGCTGCATTTGCTTGTGCTAACATTTCCGCTTTAGAGAGATTCATCTATTTACTGTATTTTTATCATAATTTTAATACTGTAAAAATACGAAACAAAGCCACAATGCAATCTACCAAAAAGGAAATATTTTATAATACTAAAAAGCCATATTCAACTTTAAATAACTTAACCAAAAAAACAAAAAATGTTTGGTTGGTTTGCCATGGTTTAGGTTATTTAAGTGAATTTTTTATCAACTATTTTAAAGGTTTAAATGCCGAAGACAATTACATTATTGCACCTCAAGCTCCAAGTCTATACTACCAAAATGGTTTTAAACATGTTGGTGCTTGCTGGTTAACTAAAGAAAACACAGTTAACGAAACTCAAAACATAATAAATTACTTTGATGCTATTTTAGCTGAAGAACAGATTCCAAGCGATAAAAACCTAATTGTTTTTGGCTACTCTCAAGGTGTTAGCGTTTCTACACGCTATATTAAATACAGACAGTTACAATGCTCACAATTAATATTGCATTCTGGTGGTTTACCAAAGGAATTAATTGCTGATGATTTTAGTTTTTTAAAAGCGAAAGTGTCTTTGGTTTATGGCACTAAAGACGAATATTTAAATGAAGAACGCATTGCTTATGAAACTAAGCGTGCTCATGAATTGTTTGGAAATGGTTTGAATATTATTCCTTTTGATGGGAAACATGTTGTTAATGTGGAGGTTGTTGGTGAATTGGTTTAGGTGTTGGTGGTTTTTTTGAAAAGGTTCGTTTAACGGTA
>NZ_JALZVX010000203.1 GCF_023299985.1 Lacinutrix sp.
CTAAATTATTAAATATAAGCGTAAAAATGACAGAGGTAAATAAAGGTTGTATAAAGTACCATAATGGTCCTAATACCGTTTGTTTGTATTGTGTAATAACATCTCGCTTAACAAACAGAAACAATAAATCACGATAGCGCCAAATTTCTTTAAAATTTAGGTTTATCATTTTCCGTTTTGGAGAAATGGTGTACAACCAATCTTCTGTAGTTTCGGTTTTATTCAATTCTATTATTTTTTTAAAATAGTATTCGTTAGTTATAAACGTTCTTTAACTGGTAATTTAAACTTCGTTAAATTTTTAAAATAATTAAAGTTTAACGATGTTTTTAATACGCTCTAAAATGGTTTTCTTTTTAGTGTCGTTTTCATGATACCCATTTCCATAAGCGCCATAACCGTAACCATAGCCGTAACCATAACCATAACCATAACCACCTGATTGGTTATAACCATTATATATAAAACTTAGGTTTTTAACCTCTCCGCGTTTATATTTATCGTTTATAAGATTAAGCATTCCCTTTTTGGTGTAATCTTGTCTTACAACATATAGTGAAGCATCTGCGTATTCTAATAATTCTAAAGCATCTGCCACTAAACCTACAGGTGGTGTATCTAGAATGATGTAATCGTATTTTTCTTTTAGCTCTGCTATTAAAGCATCCATTTTATCACTAATTAAAAGCTCAGACGGATTTGGTGGTACTGGTCCAGAGGTAATAATATCTAAGTTATCAACCTCAGTTTTTTGAATAACAGCATCTAAATCTTTTTGTCCAATTAAATAATTTACAGCTCCAATATCGTTTTGAATATTAAAGTCGCCAAAAATTTTAGGTTTCCTTAAATCTAAACCTACTAACACTGTACTTTTTCCACTAAGCGCTAAAACTGTTGCAATATTAATAGAACAAAACGTTTTACCTTCTCCACTTACAGAAGAGGTTACCATAACTGTTTTACTGCCTTCCAATTCATGCTTTTTATACATGTATTGCAAACTGGTTCTTATGGCTCTAAAAGACTCTGCAATTGTAGATTTTGGCTTTCTGTGTACTGCTAAATTATTATCTAAAGTATTTACGCCAACAACTCCTAAAACAGGAATACTGGATTGCGACTCTAACTCTTTTGGATTATGTAATTTGTTGTCGAAAAAAGTGATTAAAAAGGCTAATAATAATGGTGGAATAATACCTCCAAAAATAGCAAGCATATAACGTGAACTTAATTTTAAATCGTTTGCACCATTACCAGTATCCTTTGCTGGATCGATAACTAAAATATCGCTTACACTTGACGATTTAATAATGTCTGCCTCACCACGTTTTGCTAAAAACACATTATACGTTTGTTCGCTTAACGCATATTGTCTTTGGATACCTAGTAGGTTTTGTTGTGCTTTTGGGAGTTTTCTAATTTTGGACGTTGCAACTCCTATTCTATTGTTGACTGCATTTATTTCACGACGCAATCCATTAGTAGCAGAGCTAATGTTTTCTAAAAGCACACGTTTTAAAGATTCAATTTTCTGGTTTAAATCTGAAAATATTGAGGCATCACTTCTTACAGATTTCTCGTAATTTGCTTTTTGAACAGACAAACCATTAATTTTAGAAATATTAGATAAGATATTACCATCGTCTACTCCTGCAATAGAAGGTGCTGGAAGTTCTGTAAAACTATTGCTAGTCTCCAAATAACTTTTTAAACTAGCGTAATAAGCTAGCTTTCTATTAATACCATCTTTTTCTATTTCTAAAGTGGACAACTTTGTATTGATAGTTGCACTCTCTTCATCAAGATTGTAAATTTTATTCTTACTTCTATAAGTATTAATAGAGTCTGAATTTAACGTTAACTCTGTCTTTACTCTATTAAGTTGACTATCTATAAAATTAATAGTGTTGGTAACAAACTGGTTTTTTCTAGCCAATTGGTCTGCACTTAGCACTTCTACCGTTTTATTTAAATAATCGACTATTTTTCCTTTATTATAATCTGTCATACTTAAATTTAGTATTGCAGATCCTTTTTGATTATTTACTCTAATACGCCCTTTATAACTTGCTACAACAGCATTAAAATCTCTAAACTGTAAATAATACTCTTTAGTCTCTTTTATCGTTCGTTCTGCGTCTAAAACAACAATACCATTTAAATACGGCAAGTTTATAGGTTCTCCAATTTTATAACGTTTTACAACTACACCTATATTAACATCTACAGGCTTCGTTTTTTTATCAGTAAAATTTTGAGTGCTAATTACACCTGATGTAAAATCGCAGCTTATCTCAAACGTTTCAGCATCAATAAAAGCAACTTTAATTGGCACATTTAATACTTGATAGCTGTCTGGTGCTTGTATAAACCTGAAAGGAGCTGCTTTATAAATATCGTCTTTTCTAAAACGAGATTGCTTTAGATAATTCATATAAAACTGTAAACTATCTACCACTTTTTCGTGTATAGAACGCGATCTTAAAGCCGTTTTAATGGTATTTACTTTACCAGAAACGCCTCCCCAATTAAAGGTTAAACTAGTATTTGACGTAAATAACGGATTTGTATCATCTTCTACAGAAACCTGAGTTCCTAAGGTATAAGAATGTTGTTTTCTAATGTTTTGTTGGTGAATAATAAATACACCAATGCAAATACATAAAATAAATAGCCACCAATAACGTGAGGCTCTAAATAAAAAAGCTCTAATATCAAATACAGGTTGCTGGGACTCTAAAACATCAAACTCGTCATTCATATTACAATTGTTTTAGAGGTTTCTAGCCAAGAAATAAGTAGAGACTAATACTGAAAAAATAGAAGCAATAGTGGTTAAGGTTTGTGTTGCCGTTTCTCCGCCTCCTAAAGCTTTACGTTTTAATGGTTTTACTAATATTATATCGTTAGATTGTATGTAATAGTAAGGTGATTGCATCGCTACAATGTCTGTTAAATCAATACTATGTATTTTTTGCCCTCCAGGATATTGTCTAATAATTTTTATATCTGTTCGGTCTCCTGTATTTTTTATATCGCCTGCATTTGCTAAAGCTTCTATAATATTTACACGATCTTGAAATAAAGTATACACTCCTGTAGATCCTGTTTCTCCTGTTACAGTATAGCGTAATCCAGCCATTTTAACAGTAATAAATATTTGAGAAACGTCTTTTAAATACTTATCTAATAAGGCTTGCTTTACTTTTGCATTAATTTCGTCTGTAGTAAAACCTAATACGTTTAATTTTCCTAAAATAGGAAACTCTATATTTCCATGTAAATCTACAGTAAACCCACTAAAATAAAGTGCTTCTTGTCCACCACCAGAACCTTCTTGCTCAACAGGTTGAAAAATAGCTAACAGCTCTGTTATTTCAGTGTTAGTCGATTTGATATTAATACTAAGAATATCGTTAATTTGAACGCGATATGGTTTCCCTATTTCTTTTAACAACAAACTATCATTAACTACAGTGCCTTTATCTTGTAGATAAACCACATCTTTGTTAGTAATACAAGAAGAACACAATACACTAAGTAGCACAGCAAAAACTACTATCAATTTATTCATTTTTTAGGTAATTTAATTTGTACAAATATAGCATTTCATCGTTAATAACAAAACTTTTATCGGATTTTTTGGTTTTTCATCCGAAATTTTAAAAAAACCAATACTAATTTTAAGCTTTTTTTTTATTTCTAACCTTTTACTTCAAAAAACTGAGCTTTCTATTATCGTATATTTTCAGGTTTTTTATCCGTTATTTGTAAAAAAATAAGTATTGAATTATTTAACAGTTGAAAACATATCGAAGTCTTATGGAGAGCTAACACTTTTTGAAGACATCTCGTTTAGTATCCACAAAGGACAAAAAGTAGCCTTTGTTGCTAAAAATGGTACAGGAAAAACATCCATACTTAATATTCTAGAAAAAACGGACGAACCAGACAGTGGTAATGTTATATTTAGAAAAGATATTAAGGTATCCTTTTTACCTCAAGAACCTTTTTTAAATAGCGAATTAACTGTAGAAGACACTATTTTTAATAGTGACAATCCTATTCTTGATGTTATTAAAAATTATGAAAAAGCACTTTTAAATCCTGAAGATGCTGAAGCTTATCAAGCTGCTTTCGAGCAAATGGATATACAAAACGCTTGGGATTTTGAAACACAATACAAGCAAATTCTATTTAAACTGAAGCTTGAAAACTTGCAACAAAAAGTAAGTAGCATGTCTGGAGGCCAAAAAAAACGTCTCTCTTTAGCCAACGCTCTAATTAACAAACCAGACCTTTTAGTTCTCGATGAGCCTACGAACCATTTGGATTTAGAAATGATAGAATGGTTAGAAGAGTTTTTTGCTAAAGAAAACATCACCTTATTTATGGTAACACACGATCGTTACTTTTTAGAGCGTGTATGTAATGAAATTATAGAACTAGATCATGGCGAATTATTTTCGTACAAAGGAAACTACTCTTATTACTTAGAGAAAAAAGAAGCAAGAATAGAGCAACAAACCGTAGAAGTTGGCAAAGCCAAACAACTTTACAAAAAAGAATTGACTTGGATGCGTCGCCAACCTAAAGCACGTACAACCAAATCTAAATCTAGAATAGACGACTTTACCGAAATTAAACATAAAGCCAGCCAACGAAGACAAGACCATGAAATTCAGTTAGAATTAAACATGGAACGTTTAGGCAGCAAAATTGTAGAACTTAAAAAAATATCTAAAGCTTATAAAGACAAAGTAATACTCGATGGCTTTAATTACATGTTCCAAAAAGGTGAGCGTGCAGGAATTATTGGAAAAAACGGAACAGGAAAATCAACATTCTTAAATATATTAACACAAACTGCAGAACCAGATTCTGGAAAAATAGTTATTGGTGAAACCGTAAAGTTTGGCTATTACACGCAAAGTGGAATCACACCAAAACCTAAACAAAAAGTTATAGACATTGTTCGTGAGTTTGGTGATTATATTCCATTAAAAAAAGGAAGACAAATTAGTGCGCAACAATTATTAGAGCGCTTTTTATTCGATAGAAAAAAACAATACGATTTTGTTGAAAAACTAAGTGGTGGTGAACGTAAGCGTTTATATTTATGTACTGTTTTAATACAAAATCCTAATTTTTTAATTCTCGATGAGCCAACAAACGATCTAGATATTGTAACATTAAATGTACTTGAAAGTTTCTTGTTAGATTTCCCAGGTTGTCTTTTAGTAGTGTCTCACGATCGTTATTTTATGGATAAAATTGTAGATCACTTATTTGTTTTTAGAGGCGAAGGTGTTGTTGAAGATTTCCCAGGAAATTATAGCGATTATAGAGCTTACGAGGATAGTAAACCAGTTACATCTGAAGTTTCTGAAGAAGAGAAAAAGGAAAAGAAGAATTGGAAAAAAAGCAGCAATGTAAAACTATCTTACAACGAGCAAAAAGAATATAAAAACCTTGAAAGTAAAATCAAGTCTTTAGAATTTGATAAAGTTGAATTAGAAAAAAAATTCTTGAATCCAGAATTGTCAACAAATCAAATAAACGAATTGTCTAATAAACTGCAAACCATTATTGATGGTATTGAAGAAAAAGAAATGCGTTGGCTTGAGCTAACAGAAAAAATGGAAGGGTAATTTAGTAAGCAGTCTCTGTTTGCAGTAGTTTACTCAAACATAACAGATTGATTAAATAATATTATTGAAACTAAAATCATTCATACCTAATAATAAACACAAATTTTTATCATTGCTGCAAAGGCAGGAATACACAAGTATATCATAAAAAAAACAGATTCCTGCCTTCGCAGGAATGACAAAACAAAATGCTGTACCAAATAATATCATACTTAAAATTTCTACTACGCTCTACCAACCAACATGGTGTGCATTCTCCTTTTGTCTATCATTTAATTACTAAATGTTTTTACGATAAATCGCCACAAAGCGCCTATAAATCTATTCGCTCTTTTTATAAAAAACTAAGAAAAAACAAACTTAAAATAGATGTAAAAGACTTAGGTTCTGGTAGTCGCGTTTTTAAATCTAATCAACGTTCGGTTTCTAAAATGGCTAGAAATGTTGGTTCTTCTAAAAAAGAAACTAAACTTTTATTTCGCCTAGTAAAATATCTTGATATTAATACTGTACTAGAACTTGGCACCTCTTTAGGTATTGGAACACATGCTATGCATCTTGCAAACCCAGAAGCTAAGATTACTACTATTGAAGGTTGCCCAAATATTTCAGACTTTACAAAAGGGACGTTTAAGCTATTCAATTTAAAAAATATTGAAATTCTCACAGGCGATTTTAATAATGTCATTAAACCATTAACTACAAATAAATACGATCTTATTTATTTTGATGGTAATCACCAAAAACAGGCTACATTAGATTATTTTGAAACACTATTACCAACCACAACAAACGATTCTATTTTTATTTTTGATGATATTTATTGGTCTAAAGGCATGACCGAAGCTTGGGAAATTATAAAAAACCATTCACAAGTTACTGTTTCAATAAACACCTTTTTTTGGGGTATTGTATTTTTTAGACAAGAACAAAAAAAAGAACATTTTACAATAAGAGCATAAGCATGTTAACATCTATTCTCGTTCTTTTTGGCGTATTGCTATTAGCAAAAGCAATTGTAACTATTAATAATAAAAAGCGCGCTGTTGAGAATAATAAAACAAAATTTAGAAAAAAGATGAAGCGTAACTAATTCTACTCTTCTGGTATTTAAATAAAAAAGAAATACTTATTTATTAAAACATTTCTCTTCTAATTAAAAAAATAAGACTATGCAGATTTCTTGGATCATTATTGCTCTAATTATAGGTTTTATATTGGTTATATTAAATAATAAGAAATTTAAATCTTAGACACCTAAATTATTATTCAACTAATTTCTACTCAAAACTTTTAGCTTTTAACTTTTAACTTTTAACTTTGAGGATATGAAAGTATATACAAAAACAGGAGATAAAGGTACAACAGCTTTATTTGGTGGCACTCGTGTTCCAAAACACCACATTCGCATAGATAGTTATGGTACTGTAGATGAGTTAAATTCACATATAGGGCTTATTCGCGACCAGAAAATCAATCAGCAATACAAAGACATTTTAATACTAATACAAAACAAACTCTTTACTGTTGGTGCTGTTTTAGCAACAGATCCAGAAAAATTGATTTTAAAAAACGGAAAAGAACGTTTAAACATCAATAAAATTTCTGCTGAAGACATCGAACTATTAGAGCGCGAAATGGATGCTATGAACGAAGCCTTACCACCAATGACGCATTTTGTATTACCTGGAGGACATCAAACGGTGTCATTCTGTCACGTAGCACGTTGTGTATGTAGAAGAGCAGAGCGTTTAGCAAGTGCATTAAACGAATTGGAACCATTTTTACCAGAAGCATTAATATATTTAAACCGTCTTTCTGACTACCTTTTTGTGTTGGCACGAAAGTTGTCTCATGACTTACAAGCAGACGAAGTTAAATGGATTCCTGAGAAGCATTAACGCTATACAGAAAAGCAAAATTAAGTCTTGTAATTAAATAACACTGCAAAATATTTAGTATCAAATAGTTTCAGTGAAAAATGACGTTCTTTTTTATTACTGAAAAATAATTCACTTTTTTCTTGACTATTTAAACTAAAAATTTACTTTTGCAAAAAATAAATCTATTAAGAAATGTATTGGACATTAGAATTAGCATCTCATTTAAGTGATGCACCTTGGCCTGCTACTAAAGACGAACTTATCGATTACGCGATTAGAACTGGAGCGCCTTTAGAAGTGACAGAAAATTTACAAGCAATTGAAGATGAAGGAGATTCTTACGATTCTATCGAAGAAATCTGGCCAGATTACCCAACAGACGAAGATTACCTCTGGAACGAGGATGAATATTAAAAAAATATTAGCACAGACGTTGCATTGCAATGTCTATACAAGAAAAAAGTCTCAATTTGAGACTTTTTTTGTGCATTAAAATTTAGCCAACCACAGCTAAAAACGTATATTTAAGCCCTTGAAATTTAGAGGTTACAAACACTAAATATAAAGGCACATAAGACTAAACTCCAAGAGAGAGTCTTAACACAACCAAAATAATAACTGTTACGTTTTCACTATTTAAAACGTTACAATCGAAATATAAAATATAAAACTATGAGTTTTTTAGATTCCGTACTAAAGCTATTTGTTGGAGATAAATCCAAACAAGATGTGCAAGCCATATCACCTTTAGTAGATAAAATTAAAACCTTTGAGGCAGCTCTTGAAAAATTGTCTCATGACGAATTAAGAGCTAAAACTGGAGCGTTTAAAGCTATTATTGCCGAAACGCGCAAACCTTTTAATGAACGTAAAGACAAGCTAAAAGAGGAAGCAGATGCTACCGAAGATATAGACAGACGTGAAGATATTTATCAAGAAATTGATAAAATCGAAGACGAAAGTTACGAAGCGGTTGAAGAAACTTTAAATACTATTTTACCAGAAGCGTTTGCAGTAGTTAAAGAAACTGCAAAACGTTTTACAAACAATACCCAAATTACTGTAACTGCTAGTGCTTTTGACAGAGAAGTTTCTGGAATGGGAGATTATGTAACCTTAGATGGAGACCAAGCAACTTGGGCAAACTCTTGGGATGCTGCAGGAAAGCCTATTACTTGGGACATGATTCATTACGATGTTCAGCTTATTGGTGGTATTGCAATGCATCAAGGTAAAATTGCAGAGATGCAAACTGGTGAAGGTAAAACCTTAGTAGCCACATTACCTGTTTACTTAAATGCACTAGCCGAAAAAGGTGTGCACTTAGTAACCGTAAACGATTACTTGGCAAAACGAGATATGGCTTGGATGGCTCCAATTTTCCAATTCCATGGCATGACTATAGACTGTATCGATTACCACAGACCAAATAGTGATGGTCGTCGTAAGGCATACAATTCAGACATTACTTATGGTACAAATAACGAATTTGGTTTCGATTATTTGCGTGATAATATGGCAAATTCGCCAGACGATTTAGTACAACGTCCACACCACTACGCTATTGTAGATGAGGTAGATTCTGTATTAGTCGATGATGCAAGAACACCATTAATTATTTCTGGTCCAATACCAAAAGGAAACGAGCATGAATTTGATGCTTTAAAACCAAAAGTAGAAGATATAGTTTCAGTACAACGCAAGCAATTAACACAAACCTTAGTTGAAGCTAAAAAGTTAATAAAGGAAGGCGACACTAAAGAAGGTGGTTTTCAACTGTTACGAGTTTACAGAGGTATCCCAAAAAACAAAGCATTAATTAAGTTTTTAAGTGAAGAAGGTGTAAAACAAACACTTCAGAAAACAGAAAACATCTACATGGCAGACAACAACCGTGAGATGCCAAAGGTTGATGAGGCTTTATACTATGTTATTGAAGAAAAAAACAATCAAATTGAATTAACAGATAAAGGTGTAGAATACATTTCTGGTAAAGACAATCCAGATTTCTTTGTGATGCCAGAAATTGGTATTGAGATTGCTAAAATTGAAGCAAAAGGATTAGCGTCTGAAGAAGAAGCAAACCTTAAAGAAGATTTATTTAGAGAATTTGGAATTAAATCTGAACGTATTCACACATTAAATCAGTTACTTAAAGCATACGCTTTATTCGAGAAAGACAACCAATATGTTGTGATGGAGAATAAAGTAATGATTGTAGATGAGCAAACTGGTCGTATTATGGATGGTCGTCGTTATAGCGATGGTTTACACCAAGCGATTGAAGCAAAAGAAAATGTAAAAATTGAAGATGCTACACAAACTTTTGCAACTGTAACACTTCAAAATTACTTTAGAATGTACCGCAAACTGTCTGGTATGACAGGTACTGCTGTAACAGAAGCAGGAGAACTTTGGGAAATCTACAAGTTAGATGTTGTAGAAATTCCAACAAACAGACCAATTGCAAGAAAAGATAAAGAAGATTTAGTTTATAAAACGAAGCGTGAAAAATACAATGCAGTTATAGACGAGGTTACAAAATTATCTCAAGCTGGAAGACCTGTTTTAATTGGTACAACCAACGTTGAAATTTCAGAATTACTTGGTAAAATGTTGAGTATTCGTAAAATAGACCACAATGTCTTAAATGCAAAACAACACAAAAAAGAAGCAGATATTGTAGCGCAAGCAGGTAATGCAGGACAAGTAACTATTGCAACTAACATGGCTGGTCGTGGTACAGATATTAAATTAAGCGACGAAGTAAAAGCTGCTGGTGGTTTAGCCATAGTTGGTACAGAACGTCATGATTCTAGACGTGTCGATAGACAGTTAAGAGGTCGTGCTGGTCGTCAAGGAGATCCAGGAAGTTCTCAGTTTTATGTATCGTTAGAAGATAATTTAATGCGTCTTTTTGGTAGTGAACGTATTGCCAAAATGATGGATAAAATGGGATTACAGGAAGGTGAAGTGATTCAGCATTCTATGATTTCTAAGTCTATTGAACGTGCACAGAAAAAAGTTGAAGAGAATAACTTTGGTGTAAGAAAGCGTTTATTAGAGTATGATGATGTTATGAACTCGCAACGTGAAGTGGTTTACAAACGTCGTTTTAATGCCTTAAATGGTGAGCGTTTACGTGTAGATTTAGCAAATATGATTTTCGATACTTCGGAAGGCATTTCAGAAACTAATAAAGGCGCTAGTGATTTCAAGAATTTTGAATTCGAATTAATTCGTTATTTCTCAATGGCTTCTCCAGTTACCGAAGATGAATTTAACAAATTATCTACTACAGAATTAGCAAAACGTATTTATAATGCTGCTTTCGATCATTATAAAGCTAAAATGGAACGCAATGCAGAAGTTGCTTTTCCTGTTATTAAAGATGTGTACGAAACACAAAGAGACAAGTACAAACGTATTGTTGTGCCATTTACAGATGGTGTAAAAACATTACAAGTGGTTACAGATCTTGAAAAAGCTTATGAGTCTAAAGGAAAAGAATTAGTAACAGATTTTGAAAAAAATATTACACTTGCCATTATTGACGATGCTTGGAAAACGCATTTACGTAAAATGGATGAGTTAAAACAATCGGTTCAATTAGCGGTTCACGAGCAAAAAGATCCTTTATTAATTTATAAGTTTGAAGCTTTCGAATTATTTAAAACAATGATTGATCAAGTGAATAAAGATGTTATTTCATTTTTATTTAAAGGTGAATTACCAACCGAAAACCAAAATGCAATTAGCGAAGCTAGAGAAGTAAAAAAGAGAGATAATTTACAAACTAAAAAAGACGAAATACAAAATCTAGATCAGCGTTCTGCTCAAAATCAACAAGCAGGAAATACACAACCACAAAGACAAGTAGTAGAAACTATAGTTCGTGATGCTCCAAAAATTGGACGTAACGATCGTGTAACTATTAAACATGTTATGAGTGGTGAGAATAAAGTTGTTAAATACAAACAAGCCGAACCTTTAATTACTAAAGGCGAATGGGTTATTGTAAATGATTAAACCAATTTTGTAATACCTGCTACTTTTCGTCTACGCTAAAGATAGACTACAGCAGTATCACAAAATACAATAAATAAAAAAAATCCTGAAGTTAATCGCTTCAGGATTTTATTTTGTCATTCAGAAGGTTAAAAAATTATATCTTATTTTTGAATATCCTTATTGTGATAAAACAAAAACAATCTGCTAAAAAATAATATGCGTAAAAATAAAACAATAAGGAATTTTTGGTACAACTTATCTACCAATCAAAAATATATCGTTAGAAAGATATATTACTTTCCTATAGATTTTATTGATAAAATAACTGGGGAAACTAATAAATATGTACCTTCTAGAGGCTCTATTTACACAGGTTCGCCTTCTGGAGCAGCTAAATTTATTAAACAAGGAACGCATCAATTAAAATTATTAACTTCTTTTATAAATTTAAAATCCACAGATTCTGTTTTAGATATTGGTAGTGGTATTGGACGTACTGCAATTGCATTAACAGGTTACCTTAACGAGAAAGGAAATTACAATGGTTTCGATGTTGTTAAAAAAGGAATTAACTGGTGTAACTCTAAAATAGCAAAAGACTTTCCCAATTTTCATTTTAAGTACATTCCGTTGTTTAACGATTTATACAACACAAATATTGAAAAAGCAGAAGAATTTAAATTCCCTTATGCTGAAAAGCAATTTGATAAGGTGTTTTCGTTTTCAGTATTTACTCACATGCAAATTAAAGAAATCTCAAATTACTTTGCAGAGATTCATAAAACACTTAAACCTAATGGAACATGTTTATCTACCTTCTTTTTATACGATGACGAAAATGAAGACTATATAGCCAATAGATCGCAATTTAATTTCCCTATAAAGTTTAATGGCTATAGATTAATGAATGAAACTGTAAAGTCTGGTAATATTGCTATTAATAAAATAGCTTTAGAAACAATGCTTAACGATCAAGGTCTAAAAATTGACCGTATTATTGATGGTTTTTGGAAAGACAAAGTAAGAGATACTAGTAAAATTGAATACCAAGACATTGTTGTTTTTAGTAAAAAGAATTCCTAAATTTTAGAATACCACAACTTATTCTTTTTGGTAAAAAACGGTATTCGTTATATTTTGTAATTTTAGTCAACTAATTAGAAAAAATTAAATCATGCTTAGAAATATACTTGCTACCATTGTTGGTTTAATAGCAGCAATTATTACCATTACAATAATTGAAAAATTAGGTCACGTTGTTTTTCCTTATCCAGAAGGAGCACAAACTGATGATATGGAATGGTTAAAAAATAATACTGCTTTAATTCCAAAAGGAGCAATGGTTTCTGTTATACTAGCACATTCTTTAGGTGTTATTGCTGGAATGGGAATAGCAGGTTTAATATCTAAAACCTCTTTAATTCCAGCATACATAGTTGGAGGAATTATGCTTACAACAACAGCTGTTATGTTGTTTTTAATACCTTCTCCAATATGGTTTAGTATTAGTGATGCATTAGGTGTTATTGCTGGTTTTTACTTTGGAAAAACGTTGGCAGAACGTAATGTTTTTAATTAAAATCTTTCTTAAAGAAGAATTTAAATTATCATTTTATGAAAAAAACAATTTACTTAGCAATTTTAGCACTAATAACTTTAGCATCGTGTAGTAAAGAAAACGACTTTATTTACAATGAAGAATCTTCAGATTTACAAAAAATTATTAATGTCTCAATTTTTGATGAAACAAGCAAAAAAGAAATTACTACAGAATATTTAAAATCTAAATGGGAGAATAAGATTTTAGAACAAGATGGCTATGATGTAGAATTAGAAAAATTTGAAATAATTCAAAGCACAGATAACGACACAAAAGAAATTTATTATTTTCTTAAATCAATAAGTAAAAATAGAACTATAGAAACTGGAGCGTTTTTGATAAAAATTGGTGAAGGACAGTATAAAATGGGAGCAAAACAATGCTCATGTGCTGGATGCAGAACTGGCTGTAGATTAACAATCACTGGTAGCAACTGTGATTGTAGTAAATGTCCTCCAGGAAAGGCATGTACTAAAACAGAAACAGCTATAGTTGGTGGTTAAGTTCAAAATAAAGCAACTAATTTAAAATTAGTTGCTTTATTTTAATAGGTATTAAAGTAAATTTATTCTCACAGACCTTACAATCCCAAAACAACCTCAGGATTAACAGTATTCTCCTTATAAAACTCCAAATCTTTCAAACAACAAACACCAGGATAATCTCCAATATTACCTTGTAAGTCTTTAATTATTTGAAAATGTAAATGTGGTGCATAATCACCATTTACTTCGGCTTTGCCTAATTGTGCAATTATCTCACCTTGCTTTACCTTCGCTCCTACTTTTAAACTAGTTAAAGACTCTCGAGACAAGTGTCCATAAAGTGTGTAAAACTCAAAACCATCTAGATGATGTTTTAATATTATAGTTGGTCCATAATCTCCAAAATTAGTATTGTCTTTAAAACTATGTATTTCACCATTAAAAGCGGCTAAAACAGATGTTTCCGCAGCTACCCACAAATCTAAACCTAAATGAATATTACGTTCTGTTTCTGGATTTTGGTTGTTAAAATAAGCACTACGATTATAAATACCACGTGTTTCTAGATAACCACCAAAAGCAACTTTCTTGTTTTGTTTTTCAAGATAATTAGTTATATAAGTTTCCCATGCTTTAGAAGAAGAAATGTCGAAAGTATTAAGCATTGTATTTTCTTTGGATAAATCGATTGAGGTATAATCGCTTTTAGAAATGGAAGCATCGATAACAAAAACAGCTTCCGAAGCAATTGTTTTTAAAAATGATTTGAGGTCTTTTGAATTCATTAGTGGTTATTAATATCCAAAAATCACATTTTATTTCATATTAACATAACAAAAAATATTAAAAAAGCGTTAACTTATTGATAAGCCTCTACATTTTAAAGTATCTTTATTTTTTAAATTAATCCTAATTAATAAAACCCTATGAAACGATTTATCGTTTTTCTTTTAATAATCATTACTAGCATTCTTGGTTATTTGTACTATACTAAAACTGGCGTTTTTGAAGAAATAAAAAGCCCTAAAGATATTGTTGCTTTTAATCTTAACGATTTAAAAATGAAGGTTTTTTACAACAGACCATCAAAACGAAACAGAGACGTTTTTGGTGCTTTAGTCCCTTTTAATCAAGTTTGGAGAACTGGTGCAAACGAGGCTACTACTTTTGAAACTAACAAGCCTTTAACAATTGGAAACAACTCACTTCCTGCTGGTAAATATACCTTATGGACGATACCTAATGATACTTCATGGAATATAATGTTTAACTCTAAACAGTATAAATGGGGAGTCGACGAGACCATGAAACCTATGCGTATTCCATATTTTGATGTAGTTACCTACTCTGTTCCAGTACAAAATTTAGAGAAACCTGTAGAGCAATTTACTATCGCTTTCGATAATTCTACAGATAACTTATCTTTAACCATGGCTTGGGATCTTGCTAAAGTTGTTGTGCCGCTTAAATAAGTATTCAGT
>NZ_JALZVX010000204.1 GCF_023299985.1 Lacinutrix sp.
AAAAGTCATGTATTCTACAATTGGTCTATTACCTGTCATGGTAGAACCTATAGCAATACCTGCAAAACCAAGCTCTGCAATTGGCGTATCTATAACACGCTTAGCACCAAACTCGTCTAACATACCTTTAGATGCTTTATATGCACCATTATATTCTGCTACTTCTTCACCCATTAAATAAATGCTTTCATCTCTGCGCATTTCTTCGCTCATGGCTTCACATATAGCTTCTCTAAATTGAATTGTTTTCATATAAAAATTATAATATTGAAAAAACAAAAATAAGAATAACTCTAAACTATTAAAGCAGAATTTATTTAAAATTTACTATGCATGCATAGTATTTTTTCAAAATAAAATATTTATCTTCGTATTCTGAAAAAAGAAGATTCAATTTAGAAGTATCCGAAATCGTTTTAGTTCTAAGTTTATTAAAAAAATAGTCTTAATTAAATAATAAAATATATGAAAATTTTAGTGTGTATCAGTCACGTCCCAGACACTACATCAAAAATTAATTTTACAGATGCAGATTCTAAATTCGACACCAATGGTGTTCAATTTGTAATAAACCCAAACGATGAGTTTGGTTTAACGCGTGCGATGTGGTTTAAAGAAAAACAAGGCGCTAGTGTAACTGTAGTAAATGTTGGTGGTAATGAGACAGAACCTACATTACGTAAAGCTTTAGCCATTGGTGCAGATGCTGCAATTAGAGTTAACACAGAAGCTAAAGATGGTTTTCAAGTTGCTAAAGAATTAGCAAAAGTTGTACAAGATGGTGGATACGATTTAGTAATTGCTGGTCGAGAATCTATAGACTATAATGGCGCAATGGTTCCAGGCATGTTAGCAGAATTAACAGGAGCAAATTTTGTTACTAACTGTATAAGTTTAGAAGTTGAAGGCACAAATGCTACAGCTTCTAGAGAAATTGATGGTGGAAAAGAAACTGTAACTACAAGTTTACCATTAGTAATTGGTGGACAAAAAGGTCTAGTTGAAGAAAGCGATTTACGTATTCCTAACATGAGAGGTATTATGATGGCTCGTAAAAAACCTTTAACGGTTATTGAATCTAGTGTTACAGAAACTGAAACAGCTTCTATAAAATTTGAAAAACCAGAGTTAAAAGGAGCTGTTACTTTAGTAGATGCAGGAAATTTAGATGAATTAATAAACTTACTTCATAATGAAGCAAAGGTGATTTAATTCCTCCATTAATCCCTCCAGAGTAGGGAAACTAAGTTGGAAATCAAGAAAATAATATTAACATTTCTAGCCCTTTCCTTTGGAAAGCGTTGAGATAGGATAAAAAAATAGATTATGTCAGTTTTAGTATATACAGAATCAGAAAACGGAAAATTTAAGAAAACAGCTTTAGAAGTTGCTTCTTATGCAAAAGCGGTAGCAAACCAAATTGGAACTACTGTTACTGCTGTTACAGTTAATGCAGCAGACACAAGTGAATTAGGAAATTACGGCGTTGATAAGGTATTAAATGTATCAAATTCTACTTTAGAAAAATTTAATGCAAAATCTTACGCAGAGGTTATAAAACAAGCCGCAAGCAAAGAAGATGCAAAAGTAGTTATCGTTAGCCAAAGTGCAGATAGTAAATATTTAGCACCTTTATTAGCAGTAGGTTTAAATGCTGGTTATGCATCTAATGTTGTAGAGGCACCTTCAAACACTGCGCCTTTTACAGTAAAACGTACAGCATTTACAAATAAGGCTTTTAACATGACTACCATTAATACAGATGTAAAAATTGTAGGTGTTTCTAACAATGCTTTTGGTTTGGTAGAAAACAGTGCAAGTGCATCATCTGAAAACTTTTCTCCATCAATTCCAGAATCTGGAGTAACTGTACAATCGGTAGATGTAGCAACAGATAAAGTAACAATAGCAGATGCAGAAGTAGTAGTATCTGCAGGTCGTGGATTAAAAGGTCCAGAAAATTGGGGAATGATAGAAGAATTAGCAGGCGTTCTTGGAGCAGCAACAGCATGCTCTAAACCTGTAAGTGATTTAGGTTGGAGACCACACAGCGAACACGTTGGACAAACGGGAAAACCTGTAGCTACTAATTTATATATTGCCATTGGTATTTCTGGAGCTATTCAACACTTAGCAGGAATTAACGCTAGTAAAGTAAAAGTAGTTATTAATACAGATCCAGAAGCGCCTTTCTTTAAGGCTGCAGATTATGGTGTAGTTGGTGACGCTTTTGAAGTTGTGCCAGCACTTATCGAAAAATTAAAAGCTTTTAAAGCCGCAAACGCGTAATTTTTTATAAATTGTGCTCGTAAAAAAGTGGATTAATATTTTTTACAATTTTAATCCGCTTTTTTAATGCCAATTTAAGTTTTGAATGTTGTATCAATAAATTAAATTATTTTTTAATTTAGCAAGGCAAAAAACTTAAGAATAGCTTTTGTTCTTGTTATGTTTTTTAACGAAGACAAATTGAAAAAGAAATGATTTATATACAATATTTAGAATTTAAATTGGTATAATTAAATTATGAGTTTAGTAAAACTAAAAATAAAAGGAATATCATACAGCCAAACCCAAAATGGCGCGTATGCTTTAATATTAAATGAAGTAGATGGTGACAGAAAACTACCCATAGTAATTGGAGCTTTCGAAGCGCAATCTATAGCTATTGCTCTTGAAAAAGAAATTCGTCCTCCGCGTCCATTGACTCACGATTTATTTAAAAATTTTGCCAACAGGTTTGATATTGTTGTAAAACAAGTTATCATCCACAAGTTAGTAGACGGTGTTTTTTATTCAAGTTTAATTTGCGAGCGCGATAAAATTGAAGAAATAATAGATGCCAGAACTAGCGATGCTATTGCATTAGCCTTACGCTTTAAAGCACCTATTTTTACTTATAAAAACATCTTAGATAAAGCAGGAATTTACTTAAAAGTAGACCCTAATAAAGATGAAAATGAGGATGAAGACAGTATTTTAGTTGAAGATATTATTAATGAAGAACTAGAATTTTCTGAGACAGATAATTATAACTCACAAACTACTGAAGAATTAAACAATTTACTTGCCGAAGCTGTAGCGAACGAAGATTATGAAGCAGCCGCAAAAATTCGCGACGAGATTTCTAAACGATAACTTTATGATTAAGAATCTACTATTAGCTGTTACAGCTATTTTTTTTGGAATAACAACTTCTTTTGGTCAAGAGTTAGAAAAAAAATGGATATCGCAATCTACATCAAGTCTTTTTAAATCATTAGAGTTTAATACAGGTGAATTTGCCTTTGTAGGTGATACTATTCAAACTGTAAAAGGAGATTATATATACCAAAATAAATTATTGGTACTTTATCATGATGATGCCTCGAATTCTATTAGGCATTATAAAGTAACAGAACTAACAGATTCTACTTTAACCATTAAGAATAAAAACAATGTTTACAATTACACATATTTAACTGATAATTCAACCGTAAACACTACAGCAGTTATAGCAGAAACAGCTAAAAAAGACTCAATTATACCAAGTCAAGGTTTCTCTATTAGTAGTCTTTGGCGTGGAGTATTAGGAATGATCTCTTTAATTTTTATTGCTTTTCTATTTAGTAGCAATCGTAAAGGCATAAACTGGAAAACAGTTGGTTTAGGCTTAGCATTTCAATTAATAATTGCAATAGGTGTTTTAAAAGTTGGCTTTGTTAAAACAATTTTCGAGTTTATTGGCAAAGGTTTTATAGAACTATTAAGCTATACGCAAGCAGGAAGCGAATTCTTATTTGGAGGTATGCTTGACGTTACTTCTTTTGGATTTATTTTCGCCTTTCAAGTATTACCTACTATTATATTCTTCTCTGCTTTAACTTCAGTATTATTTTATTTAGGCATTATTCAAAAAGTAGTAAAACTTATGGGTTTATTACTTACTAAAGTTTTAGGTATTTCTGGAGCAGAAAGTCTAAGTGTTGCTGGAAATATATTTTTAGGTCAAACCGAAGCACCTCTTTTAATTAAGGCCTATTTAGAAAAAATGAATAAGTCTGAAATCCTATTGGTTATGATTGGAGGAATGGCTACTGTAGCAGGAGCAGTACTTGCTGCATATATTGGCTTTTTGGGTGGCGAAGACGAAGCTTTACAGCTTTTTTACGCCAAACATTTATTAGCAGCCTCTGTAATGGCAGCACCAGGAGCTATTGTTATCTCTAAAATATTGTTTCCACAAACCGAAGAAATTAATACAGACGTAGAAGTATCACAAGAAAAAATAGGTTCAAATATTCTTGAAGCGATAGCAAACGGAACAACTGAAGGCTTAAGATTAGCAGTAAACGTTGGTGCTATGTTACTAGTCTTTGTTGCCTTTATCGCTATGATAAATGGACTTTTAGGTGGTATTGCAGGATTTAACGGCTTTGAAATAGAAGCGTTAAATTTAAGTTGGAGATTTACTTCTTTAAACGAAGTAATTGCTGCAAACACACCTTACGATAGTTTATCATTAGAATTTATTTTAGGTTACGTTTTTGCGCCATTAATGTGGTTAATAGGTGTCGCTAAAGAAGATATGGCTTTAATGGGACAACTATTAGGCATCAAATTAGCTGCAAGCGAATTTATAGGTTATATACAATTAGCAGAGCTTAAAAATGTAGCAAGTGCTACACATTTAACTTACGAGAAATCAATTATAATGGCAACCTACATGCTATGTGGTTTTGCTAATTTTGCTTCTATTGGTATTCAAATTGGTGGTATTGGTTCTTTAGCACCTGGACAGCGCAAACAACTCTCTAAATTTGGAATGAAAGCATTATTAGGTGGTACTATTGCCTCTTTAATTTCTGCAACTATTGCTGGAATGATTATTGGATAAAATTCAAATTAATAAAAATGAAAAAAATATTATTTACAATTTTCACTTTGTTTCTTTTTAATGCAGCGTTTTCCCAAGAGATTATTAAAATAGAATTTACAAAAGACAAGGAGTTATTAATTAATTCATTAATTTTAAGTAAATTAACCACCATTAGTGAATTAAATAAAATATTGGGAGAACCTACTATCTACAAATTTTATCGTTCTGGAAAAATAAATTATCATTTTAAAGAAAAAGGCATAACTGTACAGACGTTTGATAATAAATTAATTTTCATTGGGTTAAATTTTAATTGGGATGGAGATGCCACTTTTCCTCAAACTTCTTACACAGGCACTTTTAATATCGCTGATTTATATGTAGATAAAAACTCAAGTAATTCAATAATTGAGAACATAAAAGTTGTGGAAATAAAATGCATATTACCAACCTTATGTATGTCTGACCCAAAAAAGGAGTCCACTCCAATAATAATTGGTTTCAAAAACGATTTAGTAACTCAAATAGGTTTTCAATTTCATTAAATTTAGTTAATAACTTTATTATATATATTAAAGCATCAACCTCAGGTTTTGATGCTTTTTTTTATTTTTATATCCCAACAAAAAAGAAGTTCAATTTAATAAGATTCTTACTTTTACAGGAAATATATGAAACAATACCACGACTTAGTACAACACGTTTTAGACAATGGAAACGAGAAAGGAGATAGAACTGGCACTGGAACAAAAAGTGTTTTTGGTTACCAATTACGATTCGATTTAAGCGAAGGCTTCCCAATGGTTACCACAAAAAAACTACACTTAAAATCTATAATCTACGAACTACTTTGGTTTTTAAAAGGAGATACAAACATTAATTACCTTACAGAAAACGGAGTTAAAATATGGAATTCTTGGGCAGATAAAAATGGAGATTTAGGTCCTGTTTATGGTCACCAATGGCGAAATTGGAACAACGACGAAATCGACCAAATTACTGAAGTGATAGAAACGCTAAAAAATAATCCTAATAGTAGAAGAATGCTAGTTTCTGCATGGAATCCTTCTGTAATGCCAGACACTTCAAAATCTTTTGATGAGAATGTAGCTAACAATAAAGCTGCTTTACCTCCTTGCCATGCCTTTTTTCAGTTTTATGTAGCAGATGGTAAATTGTCTTGCCAGTTATACCAACGTAGTGCAGACATATTTTTAGGAGTCCCTTTTAATATCGCATCTTATGCATTATTTACCGAAATGATGGCACAAGTTTGTGGCTACCAAGCTGGTGAGTTTATTCACACCTTTGGAGATGCTCACATTTATAATAACCACGTAGAACAGTTACAATTGCAGTTGTCTCGTGAGTGCAGACCATTGCCAAAAATGAAACTAAATCCAGATATTACTAATATTTTCGATTTTAAATTTGAAGACTTTACTTTAGAAGATTATAATCCACATCCTCACATTAAAGGCGCTGTTGCTGTTTAATTTATAAGAATGAAAAAATTACACTATTTTCTATTTACTATATTAATTTATTCTCTTTCATTTGCTCAATCGAATAAAGATTTTAAACAAAATTATTTATCTATTACAAACTGTAATAAACAACCAAACAAAAAGGAATGCTTTAATAATTACATTGCTGCAACACTTACTAGTGCTGTAAAAACAGAAATTAAAGACTATTTACAAAAAAATCCAAAAAGAACCTACGTTGTTAATCACGCCTCTTTTGTTGTTGGAGAAAATGGAAAACCAATAAAAGGAAGTATTAAAACTACTAATTCAAAAAACAACGCTGTTGGTTTAAAACTAAAGCAAGCTATTTTAGATTTACCAGAAATTATGGTAAGGCGTAATGAGTATAATTACCCAATACTCACCAATTATAAAATAAAAATTAAAAACGGTGTTGATGAAAATGGAGAAATAGTTGTTTTGGATTTTAATAATAAGTCTAAAACTTTTTCAACAAAATCGAACATGGTTGCACCTATTTACAAAGGATGTAAATCTAAAGACAATATCGAGTTAAAAAAATGCTTATCTAAAAATGTTTCAAAAATTGTTGGTCAAAAGTTTAATAAAAAGAAAGCGATTGATGGCTTTAATAAAAAAGGAACATTCTATACGTTTATATTTTTCACTATAGATAAAAAAGGCAAACTGGATAAATTAAGAGCTTATGGTCCAAGTAAATCTTTTCAAGATGAAGCATTGGCTTCATTAAAAAAAGTTAAACGCATTACGCCAGGAACAAAAAATGGAGAACCAATACGAGTTTCTTTTGCATTGCCAATTAAATTAAAAGTTAACTAGTACGCCTTTGCTAAATAAAAACGGTTGTGCCGCAAATAAAAAAAATCAGAAATCCGCATTAAATCTTTAACTTTACTTTTTTAATAGAAATTATGTTCGGAAAAAAGAAACCAAAACCACAAATAGACCAAGAGCTATTTGAATTAATAGAAAATGCCCAACGTCGCGTAAAACAAAAGAAGGGATTATATATCCATTTTGTAATTTTCTTAATTAGTGCTGTATTTTTAATTCTAGCAAATACTGTTTTGGGTATTGGTAAAGATTTTAAACTTTTGGGTTTAGACTGGTTTGTAATTGCAATTACAATTTGGTTGTTTTTCTTTTTACACCACCTTTTTAATATATTCATTACCAATAAATTTATGGGAAAAGCTTGGGAAAAAGCACAAATAGAAAAACTAGTAGCTAAACAGCAAGATAAAATTGAAACTTTAAAAAACACCCTAATTACACCAAAAACGGAAACCAAAACTATAGCGAAAATAAAGCCACTCAAAAATCTAACAATGATTGTTGCTGCTGGTGAAAATAACGAAATAGGAAAAAACAATGATCTTATTTGGAACTTAAAAGACGACCTTAAACGTTTTAAAGCACTCACTTCTGGACACTATATTATTATGGGTCGTAAAACTTTTGAAAGCTTCCCTAAACCATTACCAAACAGAACGCACGTTGTAATTTCTAGGCAGAAAGATTACCAAGTTCCTGAAGGTGTTTTAGTAGTAAACTCTCTAGAAGATGCTATAGATGCAGCAAGTGGTGACAGTCAACCTTTTATAATAGGTGGTGGTGAAATTTACAAACAAGCCATACCTTTTACTTCTAGAATAGAGTTAACAAGAGTACATTCTACATTCGATGCAGATACCTATTTTCCAGAAATTAATATGGAAGAATGGAAAGAAACAGATAGTCAAGTTCATGATAATGATGAGCAGCATAATCATGCGTTTTCGTTTATGACTTATGAAAGAAAGTAACATTATAAATGTGTAAATATCTTATCGCATTAGCGTTTATATCATGTAAATTAAGTTTTGCTCAATTAAAAGTATCAGATGTTTCAAATGCTAATGTGTTAATGAATACCTTGCTTGGTGACAGTGAAAATATTATAGTTAGCAACATAACAACTAAAGGCGGTAAAAAAACTTTTGGTCTTTTTAAAGCAAACCTAAATCATAACTTATTTTTTAAAGAAGGCATCATAATGAGTACAGGTCTTGCAAAAGATGCAATTGGACCAAATGATGATTCAAAAAAAAGTTCTAAAATAAATTTTCAAAGCGATAAAGACATAAATATCATTGCAGATAACAAAGGCTGTTATGATACTTCTCTTTTTGAATTCGACCTTATTTCTGCTACAGACGAAATTCAATTTAACTATTGTTTCGCTTCAGAAGAATATCCCGAATATATATTTAAAAATGTCAATGATATTTTTATTTTTTTAGTTACAAACTTAGATACACAAACATCAAAGAATATAGCCATCTTAAATGGAGACAGCAACAAGCCAATAACTGTAGATCATATAAACGCAAAAACGAATTCAGAATATTATATCGAAAATTCAAGCTATAACATTTCAACAATTAAAACGCTTAAAGATAATCCTGTAAAATTCGAACTTTCTAAAAGCTTTCAATACGATGGTTTCACAACTGTTTTAGTCGCTAAAACAAAAGTAATACCAAATACTAAGTACCACTTTAAACTAGGTATAAGTGATGTTGGCGATCAATTGTATGATTCTGCAATGTTTTTACAAGCTAACTCTCTTAAAAGCACAGGAAAAAAACCACAGTTAAAAGAGGATTTAAATAATTTTGAAACAACAATTTCATTAGACTTTTCTATTAGCTTTGAAACTGATTCAAGTAAAATAAAAGGAGAACATTCATTTTTATTATTAGAAGAGATAATTAATATTTTAAAGAGCAAACCACAAATAACTGCTAAAATTATTGGGCATACAGATAGTGTTGGAATTATAGAATATAATGACATTCTTTCATCAAATAGAGCAAAATCTGTTAAAGCATACCTTACTAAATCTGGCATAGATGCTTCTAGGCTTACAACAAAAGGAATGGGAGAAAGACAACTAAAAAACGACAATCCTGATGATAATCGTAGAGTGGAATTCGTGTTTTCTAAATGATATTAAAACAATCTCTATCATTTGTTTTAGAAGATAAATATTTTATTTTCCCTAATTTCGCAACATGGTAAAAGACATTCAATTGCGCATCTCTTTAAAAGAGGAAAAACAAGCAGATATTTTGTTATACAAAGCATCCAAATGGCTGTCTATTCCAAAAGAGGATATTACTGGTATAAAAGTACTGCGTAAATCTATAGATGCCAGAAAACCAAAAATTATTCTTAATTATAAAGTTTCTGTTTACATACGAGAAGCACTACCAAAAACTTCAGAATACACATTCGATTATAAAGACGTTTCAAAAGCAAAAACAGTTCACATTATTGGTTTTGGTCCTGCAGGAATGTGGGCAGCATTACGTTGTATAGAATTAGGTTTTAAGCCTATTGTTTTAGAACGCGGAAAAAATGTGCAAGATAGACGTCGTGATTTAAAAGCCATAAACCAAGATCATTTTGTAAACGAAGATTCTAACTATTGTTTTGGAGAAGGAGGAGCAGGAACCTATAGCGATGGAAAACTTTATACCAGAAGTTTAAAACGTGGAGATGTTAGAAAAATATTTGAAAACTTAGTATTTCATGGTGCTACAGATCAAATTTTAGTAGATGCGCATCCACATATTGGAACAAACAAACTACCAAAAGTAGTCCAAAACATTCGCGAAAATATTATTAAATATGGTGGAGAAGTTCATTTTGAAACACGTGTAACCGACTTTAATATTAAAGATAAAAAAATAGAATCTTTAGTGCTTCAAAATGGAGATGAAATGCCAACTAAGCGCGTTATTTTAGCAACAGGACATTCTGCCAGAGATATTTTCTATTTATTAGATAAAAAAGAGATTGCTTTAAAAGCAAAATCGTTTGCAATGGGAGTTCGTGTAGAGCATCCACAACATATTATAGACTCGATTCAATACCATTGTTCTGGCGAAAGAAACGAGCTACTTCCAGCAGCATCTTACAG